>JAQCJS010000055.1 GCA_027592975.1 Chloroflexota bacterium | reverse complement strand
CGCGGTGCCGCCCGGCACGTCGCGTGCGGCGAGCGAGGCGGCGAGGTCGATCGAGAGCACGTCCGCCTCGAACGCCGGGTGCGCGGCCTGGTACTCGGCCAGCGACAGGTCGGTGAACGTGCGCCCCTCGCGCTCGCAGCGCGCGACCAGCGATCCGACGGCCTCATGCGCGTCGCGGAAGGGCACGCCCCGCTTCGCGAGATAGTCCGCGACGTCCGTGGCGAGCGCGAAGTTCGCGACGGCCGCCTCGGCGCCGCGTGCGCCGTCGAACGTCATCGTCGGCAGCATCGCGGCGACCACGCGGAGGGTGATGAGGACGGTGTCGACGCTATCGAACAGCGACTCCTTGTCCTCCTGGTTGTCCTTGTTGTAGGCGAGCGGCTGGCCCTTGAGCAGCGTGAGCGCCTGCACCAGGTTGCCGATGACGCGGGCGCTCTTGCCTCGGCTCAGCTCGGCGACGTCCGGGTTCTTCTTCTGCGGCATGATGCTGGATCCGGTCGAGAAGGCATCGTCCATGCGCGCGAAGCCGAACTCCGCCGTGGACCACAGGATGATCTCCTCGGCCAGCCGGGAGAGGTGCACCATCGCCATCGCCGAGGCGGAGTGGAAGTCCACCACGAAGTCGCGATCCGACACGGCGTCGAGCGAGTTCTCGCTGATCGCGTCGAAGCCGAGCTCCCGCGCGACCATCGAGCGGTCGAGGGGGTACGTCACGCCGGCGAGCGCGCCGGAGCCGAGCGGCAGCACGTTCACGCGCGCGCGCGTCTGCACGAAGCGCTCCGTGTCGCGTGTGAACATCGCCTCGTAGGCCTGGAGGTGGTGCGCCAGCAGGATCGGCTGCGCGCGCTGCAGGTGCGTGTACCCGGGGATCACCGTGCCCGCCTCGCGCTCCGCGAGGTCGAGGAGCGCGAGGCGCAGGTCGCGGAGCGCCTCGATCGTCTCGTCGCAGGCGGCGCGCGTGAACAGCCGGGTGTCCGTGGCGACCTGGTCGTTGCGCGACCGGCCCGTGTGCAGACGCCGCCCAGCATCGCCGATGCGCTCCGTCAGCGCGGCCTCGATGTTCAGGTGGATGTCCTCGCGGTCGAGGCGGAACTCGAACGTCCCCGCGTCGATCTCCGCGCGGATCTCCAGCAGGCCGCGTTCGATCGCCTCGGAGTCCTCGGTCGCGATGATCCCCTGCGCAGCGAGCATGTGCGCGTGCGCGATCGACCCGGCGATGTCCTCGCGGTACAGCCGCCGGTCGAAGTCGATCGAGGCGTTGAAGCGCTCGACGATCTCCGACATCTCGCCGCTGAAGCGCCCGCCCCAGAGCTTGCTCGATCCGCCCGCGCCGCCCTCGGGGTTCGTCATGCGGTTACTCCGTGGGTGCGGCGAGGCGCAGCAGGTCGCCGGACTCGGTCAGCATCTGGCGCTGCGCCTGCACCTGCGCCTGCAGGCCGTGCAGCTTGATGAAGCCCTGCGCGTGCGACTGGTCGAAGAGGTCGCCCGCCTTGTTGTACGTGGCCAGCGCCTCCGAGTAGAGGCTGCGGTCCGCGCGGCGGCCGACGGTCATGACGGTGCCGTGCCACAACCGCATCTTCACGTCGCCGGTGACGTGGCGCTGCGTGGAGGCGACGTACTGCGACAGGTCGCGGTGGTGCGCGGTGAACCACTGGCCGTTGTAGATCAGGTCGGCGTACTCCTGCGCGACCACGTTCTTGAAGCGGTTCTGCTGCTTCGACAGCGTCAGCTCCTCCAGCACGCGGTGCGCCTCCAGCAGGATGACCGCGGCGGGGGACTCGTAGATCTCGCGTGACTTGATGCCGACCAGGCGGTTCTCCACCATGTCGATGCGGCCGATGCCGTGCTCGCCGCCGAGGTCGCTCAGGCGCGTCACCAGCTCCACCGGGCTCATCTCCACGCCGTCGAGGGCGACCGGGTAGCCCTTCTCGAAGCGGATCTCCACGACTGCGGGCAGCGCGGGCGTCTTGTCCAGCGGCTTCGTCCACTCGTAGACGTCCTCCGGCGGCTGGTTCCACGGGTTCTCCAGGACGCCGGCCTCCACGCTGCGGCCCCACAGGTTCTCGTCCGTGGAGTAGGGCGAGGCGACCGTCTGGCGGACGGAGATGCTGTGCTTCGCGGCGTACGCGAGCGCCTCGTCACGGGAGATCGAGTGCTCGCGCGTGGTGCCGACGATCGTCAGGTCGGGGGCCAGCGTCTGCACGCCGACATCCAGGCGCACCTGGTCGTTGCCCTTGCCGGTGCAGCCGTGCGCCACGGCGCTCGCGCCCACGGCGCGCGCCTTGTCCACGAGCAGCTTCGCAATCAACGGACGGCCCAGCGCGGTCGCCAGAGGGTAGCGGCCCTCGTACACCACGTTCGCGCCTAGCGCGGGGAAGACGAAGTACTTGAGGAAGTCGTTCTTGGCGTCCACCACGTCCACCTCGACCGCGCCGGCCTCCACGCCGCGGCGCTTCGCGCCCTCGATGTCGCCAAGGTTGCCGAGGTCGACGGTCAGGCAGTGCACCTCGTATCCGCGCTCCACGCGCAGCCAGTGCGCGGCGACGGACGTGTCCAGTCCCCCGGAGTAGGCGAGGACGATCTTTTCGGCCATGTGACGTCTCCGAGGCTGGTCGAGGAGGTGACGGGTGCCGGGCGTGCCCCGGTCATCGGATCATACCGGGCGGCGCGGTAGGGTGAAGGTGAACGTGGTGCCGTGCTTGCCGTCGGAGTCGCAGCGGATGCTCCCGCCGTGCAGTTCGACGATGGAGCGCGCGATCGCGAGGCCAAGGCCGGTGCCTCCCGTGGTGCGCCGTCCGGAACTGGTCCGGTAGAACTTCTCGAAGAGCGCGCCCTGCTCCTCCGGCGGGATACCGATGCCGCTGTCCGCCACGGAGACGGACGCGAAGGGCGTGCTCTCCACCACGCGCACCTCGATGTCGCCGCCGGACGGGGTGTACTTGATCGCGTTGGAGAGCAGGTTCGACAGGACCTGCTCGATGCGCGGGGCGTCCGCCCAGACCGTCACGTTCTGCGGGGCGACCACGCGCACGCGGTGCTGACGGTCGTCGGCGCCGTGTTGGGCACCGCGCACCGAGCTCTGCACGATCTCCACCAGGTCGGTGGAGGCCGGGATGATCTGCATCCGGCCGGAGTCCAGCGCGGACATGTCCAGCAGGTCGCTGATCAGCGACATCAGGCGGTCCGAGTTCTGCCGGAGCACCTCCACAATGCGCTCCTGGGTCGGGTTCAGCGCGCCCGCGTCGTGCTCGTGCAGCAGGTCGATGGTGGTGCGGATCAGCGTCAGCGGCGTGCGCAGCTCATGCCCGACCATGGAGACGAAGTCGCGCTTCACGCGCTCCGCCTCGGCCTCCGCGGAGAGGTCGCGGATCAGCAGGATGACGCCGCTGCGCGCGGGGTCGGGATCCGGGAACGGACCGGCGGTGATCGCGAGCTGCAGGCCGCGCGTCTCCACGAGCAGCGGGGTGCCGCCGCGCGCGCCGTCCAGCGCGCGCAGTCGCAGGCCGTTCAGTGTGGAGCCCGTGACCGGGATCCAGTCCTCCGTCGGCCGGCCGATGATGTCCGCGCGGGTGAGTCCCAGCAGGCGTGCCGCGGCAGGGTTGCAGATCTGTCCCACGTTCTCGTGATCCACCACGATCACGCCGTCCGCCATCTCGCGCAGCACCGCCTCCGCGACCCGGCGGTTCTCCTCGACCTCGTCGGCGAGCTCGGAGCGCTCGAGGGTGGCGGTGACCTCGTGCGCGATCGAGCGGAGCAGTTCGCGGCGCTGGGGGCTTATCACCATGGAGCCGATGGAGGTCACACAGATCACGCCAGCGGTGCCTTCCGGTGTGAGCATGGGCGCGACGGCCAGCCCGCCCACCAGCCACGAGGGCAGGCGCCCGGAGGCGGAGAGCACCGTGGTGTCCCGGATCTCCAGGTCGCGCTCCGGGGTCTCCACGAGGTGCGACTCGATGGCATCCAGCACGGCGGCGGCAGCGCCGGGCGGTAGTCCGGCGGAGGACGCGGCCGACAGCGCGCCGGATTCCGTGGCCAGCGCGATGAAGGCACCATCCACCCAGTTCAGGCGCAGGAGCTCCTCGGCGACGGCGGGGAGGCCGCCGGCGGACTCGCCTGCCAGCTGGGAGACGACGGCCTGCATCACATCCAGATCCTGTGTCACCTCGGACAGGCTGGCGTCGGAGCTGGAGACGCGGGATGCCAGGTCGCGGTTGGCGCTCTGCAGGGCGTCGCGGCTCTGCTGGATCGCCAGGCGCATGTCCTCCATCGCCTCGCCCAGTTGCCGCAGCTCCGTGGGGCCGGTGGCGGGGACGGGGCTCTCCAGGTCGTTCTGCTGCAGGCGTCGCGCCGCGGCCAGCAGCGGCTGCATGGGACGCATGGCGACCCAGCCGAAGAGCCATGCGGAGACGGTCGCCAGGAGCATGGCGCCCACCATCGTCCGCAGGATGGCGCCGCGCGTCTCGTCTACGCTCGCATCGATCGTGTCGTGGTCGATCCCCACGTAGACATCGCCCAGCACGCGACCGCCGCCGTCCCGGAACGTGACGAAATCGGAGAGGAACACTCCGCTGCCCCAGTCCAGCTCCGCGGGAGCGTCCGCGGTAAGCGCGCGGACGCTGTCCGTGACCCGCGCGGGATCCAGGGTGGTGCCTTGCTCGGACGCGGCGGTGATGCGGCCGCCGCTGAGGACGGCGACCTCCGTGTTCACCAGCCCGGCGGCGTTCCGCACGAAGGTCCGGTCAAGCGAGGAGATCGCCTCCACGGCGGCCAACATGCGGCCGTCCGCGCCGGTGACCGGGGCGATCCCGGACACGGACAGGCCCAGCGTTTCGTCCACGCGCACGCTGCCCGCGGGGCGCCCTCCCTGCAGTGCGGTGAGCACTTCCGGCGGCGGCACGCGCTGAGTCCCGTTCCGGGGCGCCGCCGCACGGACGATCAGGTTGCCGGCGGGCCCGTACACGCGGATTCCGCTCGCCCCCGCGAGGGCGAGGGTGGTGCGGGCCATGTACTGTCCGGCGATCTGGACGATCGCGTTCGTGTCGTTGGCTTCCACCGCGGCGGCGAACGCGGGCTGGGTCGCCAGCACAGATGCGCCGACGATCCGCAATTGCACGTCGTTGTTGATCCGGTCCTCCAGCTGCATGGAGGCGCGCTTCACGCGTTCCGCAAAGCGATCCTCCGCCTGGTCGTGGAGGTCGATGTCGACGCGCCAGAGCATAGCGGCGCCAATGAGGGCGATGACAAGCACCGGCCCCAGCGCGATCTGTACCGAGAGTCGGCCGAGCGGGCCAGACACCTCGCGCCCCTCTTCTCGCCGCTCGCCGTCCGGTCTACCCGGCCGCGACCTCCGCGAGCACCGCGTCGATGATGTCCACGGCTTCGTCGATCTCCTCGGCCGAGACGTTCAGCGGGGGGAGTAAGCGGATGACGTTCGGCCGCACAGGGTTCACCAGCAGGCCGCGCGCCATCACCTTCGTCGCGACGTCCGCCGCGATGTCGGTGGTGAAGACCAGGCCGCGGAGCAGGCCGACGCCACGCTGTCCGGCGACCAGCGGCGAGCGATCCTCCAGCCCGGCAAGGCGGCGCTCCAACTGATCGCCGCGCTCGGTGACGTTCGCCAGGACGCCGCCCTCCAGCAGCTGCCGCACCACGTAGGCGCCGGCCGCGGTGGAGAGCGCGTTACCGCCGAAGGTGGAGCCGTGGTCGCCCGGCTCGAAGATCGCGCAGGCGTTCTTCGCCAGCATCGCGCCGATCGGGACGCCGCCGCCCAGACCCTTCGCCAGCGTCATGATATCCGGCTCCATGCCGGCCTGCTCGTACGCCCACATGGTGCCCGTGCGGCCGGTGCCGGTCTGCACCTCGTCCAGGATGAGCAGGATGCCCTGCTGGTCGCACCACTCCCGGACGCGCTTCAGGTAGTCAGGGGCCGGGACGTTCACGCCGCCCTCGCCCTGCACCGGCTCCAGTAGCACTGCGGCGGTGTTCGCGGTCGTCGCCGCCTTGATCGCCTCCACGTCGTCGAAGTCCACGAAGACGAAGCCGGGGAGCATGGGCCCGAACGGGTCGCGGTAGCGCGGCGTGCCGGTGGCGGCGACGCTACCCAACGTGCGGCCGTGGAAGCCGTTGTGCGTGGCGATGATCTCGTACGCGCCGTTGCGGTTCAGGATGCCCCACTTGCGGGCCATCTTGATCGCCGCCTCGTTCGCCTCCGCGCCGGAGTTGCAGAAGAAGACGCGGTCGAGCGCGGAGTGCCCCACCAGCAACTCCGCGAGCTCGATCTGGGGCTCCGTGTAGAACAGGTTGGACACCTGGATCAGCGTGCCCGCCTGCTTCGCGATGACCTCTGTTAGGCCCGGGTGCGCATGGCCCAGCGCGTCCACCGCGATGCCCGCGATGAAGTCCAGGTAGCTGCGCCCCTCGTCATCCCAGACGCGCGTGCCCTGCCCACGGACCAGCGTCAGTGGCTGACGGCGGTACGTGGTCATGTGGACGGTTGCCTCGCGCACCGGGATGTTGCCCATCATCTGTCTCCTTGTCGCCGTTACCGCGGCGCCTGCTGTTGCGGCTGCGTGAGCTGCCGCTGGATCTGCTCCAGGATCGCGCGCAGCCGGTCAAGCTCCTGCTGCGTGGCGTTGGATGACTGCTGGGCCTGTCGCAGCATTTCCTCCAAC
>JAQCJS010000054.1 GCA_027592975.1 Chloroflexota bacterium | reverse complement strand
CGGATCAACGTCTCCCTGCGCTCCGCCGGAACCGAGGTGACCACGGAGATCACCGCTCGCCAGCCAGCGGAGCATCGACTCCGCTTCGAGGTTGAGACGAGTGCCGGCACTCGCGTCCGGCCAACGGACGCCGAGGTGTCGGCGCGGTTCTACCTCACGAACCACCTGATGCAGTTCACGGTCGGACTTCCGGGCCACGTGCAGGGTGCCAACACGCTGCATGTCTACGTGGATGGCCTGCTTGAATCGTCTCAGCCGTTCACGGTGCCGGCGGCGTAGACCACGAAGAGCCCCCGAGAGTGGCGCGCGGCGCACGGCAGGCGGCCACGAAGCCCTCAAACAGATCGCGGGAGCCGGCGTGCAGTTCGCCGTCATCCTGCATCTCCGATCGCTCCGGGTGCCACTGCACGCCCAGCGCGAACGGGTGGCCGGGCACCTCTATCGCTTCGATGATCGCGATGCCACCCTCGGCGGTGGTCGCGTCCGACACCAGCCCGGCCGCGAGCCGCTCCGGCGTCACCGCCTGGTGATGGCGCGAGTTCACACGCATGGATGCCACGCCCGTGAGGCGCGCGAGCAGCGATCCCCGCACCACGTCGACATCGTGCCACCCGGACTGGTACGGACCGGAGTCGCCCGTGCGGCGCGGACGGTGCGGCTCGAGGTCGTCGAGATGCTGGAGGAGCGATCCCCCGCACACGACGTTGAGCAGTTGCGCCCCGCGACAGATCGCGAACAGGGGCACCTGCTGATCGAGCGCCATCAGCGTGAGCGCCGCCTCCGCCCGATCACGCTCCGGGGATGCCGGTTCGGTGCGAGGGTGCCGGGGCTCGCCGTAGAGCGCCGGCTCGACATCGACGCCGCCGGTGGTCAGCAGGCCGTCGTAGGCGCGCAGATCGACGTCGTCGTGATAGGTCATCGCGTCCATCGGGATCGGCAGCCCGCCCGCGCGCTCGATCGAGGTCGCGTATGCGCCCCACTGGTCGAGCGTGGGCGTGCCCCCGAAAGCGACAAGTATCCGTGGCGTGATCCGCGGCCTCATGCGGGCTGTCCCCCGTACACGACCTCGACGACGCGGACATCCTTGTGCGCAGTCAGCGTCCCGCCGTGGCCGGCCCGGTAGCTCCCGGAGGTGGGCGCGACGTCGGCGTAGTCACGGCCCACGGCGACCGTGAGGTACGTCAGGTTCGCATGGCGGCCATGCGTCGGATCCAGCGCCCACGCCTCGGCGCCGGCCGCGCCCTCGGCCGCCGGCAGCACGACTTCGACCCAGGCGTGCGTCGCGCCTTCGCCCAGCAGATGGCCCGACACGTAGAGCGCCGGGATGCCCATCCGGCGACAGATCGCCAGCATCAGGTGGGAGTAGTCCTGGCAAACGCCCTGCCGGGCGGCCAGCGCGGCCGAGGCCGTCGTCCCGATCCCGGTGACTCCGGGGGTGTACGTCATGGTGTCGAAGACCCACCGGTTCGCCAGCTCGGCGAGCGCCAGCCCCTGTGCGCCGCTTGCCAGCAGATCGGCCGCCGCGCGCTCGATCGCCTCGTCGGTCAGGGTGCGGGGGGTCGGTTCCAGGAAGCGGGGGTCACGGAGCCACGCGGCGGGGACGGATCGGGGCCCCGCGGGCCCGGTACGTTCGAGCGTCACCCAGGCATCGAACTGGATCGCCTGATCGACGCGCGGGATCCAGACGTCAAGGACGGTGTTGGCGAACGCGTCCGTCCGCGTGATGATCTCGCCGGCCTCCGACACCTCCACGCTGTACACCGTCCGGGACTGGTCGCCGAACGTCATCGCGGGGATCACGACCAGCTGATGCTCGAGGTCGAGGATGCGGGCCGGGTATTCGTACCGGAACCGCTGGTGAACCACGTAGGTCCCCGTCTCCACGCGATCCCACTGGATGGTGGCGGGATCGAGCGCCGGGCGGTGGAAGGTGCTGTGCATGGGCTACCGGATTCCGAGCGGCACCACGGCCCCGCGCCCGTCCAGCTCGTTCGCCCACACCTTGAACGCGGTGAGCGTGTTCGGGCCGAACGAGTGGCTCAGCGGCACGTCGGCGGCATCGCGCCCGCGGGCGACCAGCACACGCCCGATCCGCGGCACGTTGTTCCGAGGATCAAAGGTGTGCCAGCGCCCATCCAGGTAGGCCTCGAACCAGCCGGCGAAGTCACCCTCGGCGTAGGGCCCCGCGGTGCCGATGTCGCTCAGGTAGCCCGTGCAGTAGCGCGCGGGGATGTTCATGGCGCGGCAGAGGGTGACGCCCAGGTGCGTGAAGTCGCGGCACACCCCCGTGCGCTCGCGGTACACGTCCCAGGCCGTCTTCGTCACGCGCGCGTGCTCGTACCCGAAGGTCACGTGCTGGTGCACGAAGTCGCAGATCGCCTGCACGCGTGGCCAGCCCTCCGGCGTGCTGCCGAAGAGAGACCAGGCGATGTCGGAGAGCAGTTCGGTCTCGCAGTAGCGACTGGGAAGCAGGAACTGCAGGGTCTCGTCCGGGAGCTCCTCCACCGGGTGCTGACGGGCATCCGGCACGGACTGATCCGGCTCGCCCGAGTCGCGCAGCACCGCGGAGGCGGTCAGCGTGAAGTCGCCAGCGGGCGCAACGAGGCGGGAGCACCAGTTGCCGAACAGGTCGCGATACGTCGTGACGTCCACCGGCGGCGTGGTAGTCATGCGATCCGCGATGACGATGTCCGGCGCGCGCTCGGAGTGAATGGTGAGCACGAACAACATCGGCGTCGCGCGTTCGCAGCGGTAGGTGAACTGGTAACCGACGCTGAGATCCATGAGGCCCTTCGTGACAACCCGTCTGGTAGCCGCTGTGCCGAGCATTGCGTGTGGGGGCTTGGCTCCTACCGGTGAGGCGGAGGGCCGGCACCGATGCAGCGAGGGGACGCGGTTCGAGTGCGTCGTTCTGACCGTAGCACATCGCTCAGGATCATCTTCGAACTCGACAGGCAACGCCCTTCCCGGGGGAATACGGATTGAGCACCGGCGGTCGCCTTACCGGCTTCGGTCGCTCGGTCAAGCGGTTTTGTGGTTGACAGCAGTCGCTTGGGGCTTGCTACCGTTTTCACATGCCGAAGAGACGACACCTGTCGCTCCTCCGGGTCGTTGGTTCGCGTCCGGGCCTCCCCGCCCTCGCTGCCGCGCTCGCGATCCTCGCCACGCTCGCCTTCGCCACGACGGTGGAGGCAGCGAGCGCGAGGGTTTCTGCCGACGGCGATTGCCTGAACATGCGGCAGACCCCAGCACTCTCGGGCGCCCTCATCACCTGCCTCCCGGACGGCGTCCTGGTCACCCTCATCCCGGGCACCGTCGCTGCCGACGGCGTCGAATGGCAGCAGGTGCGGACCGAGTCCGCCGTCGGCTGGGTAGCCGGGCGCTACCTCATCTCCTCGGACGGGGCGGCCCCGCCGCCTACTCCCACGCCCGCACAGGTCCCCAGCGCCCCCGGTGCATTCGAGCCGCCCCCACCGGGCGGCATGACCTTCGGAATCGCCGGGACATCCTCCCCGCGGGCCGTCGCCGCAGCGCAGGCCTTCCCCGTCGCCGGGGTCTCCGCGATCGACCCCGCGACCCAGCGCTACCTCACCTATATCCCCGGGGCGCCCTCCATCGTGAACACGCTGGACGACACGACACTCCGGCCGGACATGGTGGTCCTGGTGCGGCGCGAGGGCTCGCTCACCGTCTCCGACACGGCACCGCTGATCCAGCCCGGCGCCGCACCGGGCGTCGCCGGCACCCCGCACGTCTTCGCGACGCCCGCCCGTGACGGTCTGGTGCTGGGCGTGGCGGGGACGAACGACGTGCCGGCGCTGATCAAGGCCCAGCCGTTCGCCGTGGACGTGGTCATGGCGCTGCACGTCTCATCGCAGCGCTGGTTGACGTTCATTCCCGGTGCGCCGGACTGGGTGAACACGCTGAACCGCTCCACCCTCCACCCCACCTCGGTCGTCTTCATCCGGCGGAGCGCGACGGCCCCGGATCCGGTCGTCGCCCCGCCGTCCGAGGTGGTGAAGCCCGCGCGCGCCACTCTGAGTGCGCCGATCACGTACTACTACTGCACCCAGACCTCCGGAGACGGAGCGGGCGACGGCGGCGGCTTCTGCGGGCACATGCGGAACGGCCAGATCGTTCACCGCGGAGCGGCGTCCTGCTCGGGCACCAACTTCGGACAGCGCTTCCGCGTCGTCGGCGACCCCTCCAGCGTGGTGTACACCTGCAAGGACACGGGCGGCGGCGTGGGCAACGAGCATCGCGACATCTGGTTCGCCACCAGCGATGAGGCCTACACGTGGTGGAAGACGGTCGCGCCGGCCGGGTACGCGGTGATCGAGGTCGTGGACTAGCCAGCAGCCGGCGGTGCTAGTCGGAGACGCGCGCCTTCTTGCGCTTCTCGCCCGGCTCGCGCCGGTACTCCTCCAGCTCACGACACTCGCCTCCTTCGATCTGGTACACGCGCGTCGCCACGCGATCCAGGATCGCCGGGTCGTGGCTCGCGCAGATGATCGTGCCGTCGTAAGACTCCAGCGCTTCCACCAGTCTGCGACGCGTCGCCGCGTCCAGGTGGTTCGTCGGCTCGTCGAGCAGTAGCACGTTCGAAGGCTCGATCAGGAACTTGGCGAGCGCCACGCGGCTTCGTTCGCCGCCGGACAGCACGGAGATCGGCTTGAACACGTCGCCGCCGCGGAAGAGGAACCGTCCCAGGATGGAGCGCAGCGCCACGTCCGGCTGGTCACCGGAGACCGTGCGCACCTCGTCCAGCATGGTTCGATCCGCCGCCAGCGCCTCGTCCTGGTGCTGGTCGTAGTAGCCGACGCGCGCACGCTGCGACCAGTTCACCGCGCCCTCGGTCGGCTGCTGCTTGCCGGCGATGATCTTCAGCAGCGTGGACTTGCCGCTTCCGTTCGGGCCGAGGAACACGACCCTCTGGCCGCGCTCGACCTCCAGGCTCACATCGATCAGCACGACCTGCTCGCCGAAGGTCATCGCCACGTGCTGCACGCTCAGGACGTCCAACTCCGTGCGGCCCGAGGCCTGCAGTTGGAACCCGACCTCGCGGTTCTCGCGCTGCACCTCGACGCGCTCGATGCGGGCGAGCTGCTTCTCCCGCGACTTCACGGCGGTAGCCTTCGTGGCCTTCGCACCGAAACGCTCGATGAAGCGCGTCTGCTTGGTGATCTCGCGCTCCTGCCGCGCGGCGGCGCGCTGCTGCTGCGAGATCCGGTCCGCCTTCTGGCGCTGGTAGTCGGTGTAGTTGCCGCTGTAGGACTCGATGCGCCCGTCGCGCAGTTCCAAAATGCGGTTCACCACCACGTCGTGGAACTTGGAGTCGTGCGTGACCAGCAGCACGGCCCCCTTGTACTCGGCGAGCTCAAGCGCGAGCCAGTCGCGCGCGGCGACGTCCAGGTGGTTCGTCGGCTCGTCCAGCATGATGTTCGGCGGGCGGTGCACCAGCACCTTCGCCAGGCCGACGCGCATCCGCCAGCCACCGGAGAACTGGCCGCAACGCTTCGTGCGATCGTCGACCGCGAAACCGAGGCCATCCAGCACACGGCCGATGCGACGATCGATGCGGTACCCGTCCAGCGCCTCGAAGCGCTCGTACAGGTGGGCCTGCTGGTCGATCAGCGCGTCCAGGTCGCCCGCGCCGCTGCCGATCTTCGCCGCGACCTCCTCCAACTCGCGCTCAATCGCACGGGCCTCCGGGAAGGCGGTCCACATCTCCTCGACCAGCGTGTGGGACTCGTCGAGGTTCGCCTCCTGGCGATGGAACTCGAACTCCCCGCCACGGACGCCCGCGCGCCCCTCGTCCGGCTGGTCGTCGCCGGCGATCAGGCGCATGAGGGTGGACTTGCCCGCGCCGTTGGGCCCGACCAGCCCCACGCGCTCCCCGTCGCCGATGGCGAAGGAGATGTCGCGCAGCACATGGTCGCCCCCGAAGGAGCGCGAGACGTTCTCGGCGTAGATCATGGATACAGGCTACCCGCCGACCGCCTCGAACGCGATCAGGGACGCTCCGAGAAGGCTCGCGTCGTCTCCCAGCGTCGTGCGCTCCACCGGCACGCCACCGGCGTAACGCGGCAGCGCGATCTCGCACGTCCGCGCGAGGAGCGCATCCCACCACGGGTCGAGGCCGCCCAGCAGCCCCCCGCCCACGACGATCACCTCCGGGTCGAGCAGCGCGAGGAGCCCGGCCAGCCCGGTCGCGATGCCCTCCAGCGCCCCGTCCACAATTTCGCGCGCCAGCCCGTCTCCCGCCAGCGCTGCCGCGAACACCTCGGCCGCTTCCGCGTCGTGGGAGAGCGAGGTCACCCGGCCGGCCGCGACAGCCTCCCGGGCGGTGCGCGTGATCGCCGACCCGCTCGAGACGCCCTCCAGGCAGCCTCGGCAGCCGGCGCCGCATGAGGGACCGCCGGGCAGGACGATGAGGTGCCCCGCCTCGCCCGCGCCGCCCGTACTGCCGGTGACCGGACGCCCTCCGGCGACGAGGCCTGCGCCGATGCCCGTACTCAGCGTGAGATAGACGAGGTGACGCGCGCTTCGATGCGCCCCGAAGCGCGTCTCTGCCAGCGCGGCCAGCGTGGCATCGTGCCCGACGACCACGGGCAACCCAAACGACGCACCGAGCAGCGGCACCATCGACAGGCCGTGCCAGCCCGGGAGGTTCGGCGGATAGCGGTAAGTGCCGCTT
>JAQCJS010000053.1 GCA_027592975.1 Chloroflexota bacterium | reverse complement strand
ACCATGCCGTCCTCGCTCGCCGGCGCGGCCGCCGGGCCGGGCGTCGGGATGCCGTCCGCGGGCGAGTCCGCGCGCCGCAGGCCGGAGGCCTCCATCGCCAGGTGCATCGCCGCGGAGGCGACCATCTGCAGGTCGTGCTCCTCGGCCAGCTCCCGCACCAGAAGTGAGTAGGAGTCGCCGGCGCCGCTGGCGATCGCAGCGCGCATCAGATCGCGGAACGTCTCCGTGCGCCGCGCCGCGATGTCGCCGGAGGTCGGGATCTGCAACGGCTTGAGCTTCTTGCGGATCTGCTTCTCGATGAACCGCAGCTGCCGGATCTCGCGCGGCGTCACGAACGTGATCGCGTCGCCCTTGCGGCCCATGCGTCCGGTGCGCCCGACGCGGTGCACGTAGGCGTCCGCGTCATCCGGAATGTCGTAGTTGAAGACGTGCGTCACGTCCGGGATGTCCAGGCCGCGCGCCGCGACCTCGGTCGCGATCAGCAGTTCGGAGCGCCCTTCGCGGAACGAGCGCAGCAGGCGCTCCCGCTGGGCCTGCGGGATGTCGCCGTGGACGGCGACCGCCGTGTAGCCCCGCGCCTGCAGCGTGCCGGAGACCTCGTCCACCTCGCGCTTCGTGCGGCAGAACACGATCGCGGAGGACGGCGACTCCAGGTCGAGGATGCGCGTCAGCGCCTCCACCTTCCCGCGGTAGGGCACCTCTACGTACATCTGGTTCGTCTGCGGCGCCGTCTGCGTCTCCTGCGCGATCGTCACCCGCTCCGGGTCGCGCAGGTAGCGCTTCGCGAGGTTCTCGATGCGTCGCGGCACCGTCGCGGAGAACAGCGCGATCTGCCGCTCCTCCGGCACCTGGTCGAGGATGAACTGGATGTCCTCCACGAACCCCATGTCGAGCATCTCGTCCGCCTCGTCCAGGACGACGGTGCGCACGGTGGACAGATCCAGCGTCCCGCGGCGGATGTGATCCATGATCCGGCCCGGCGTGCCGACGACCACGTGGACGCCCGCGTGCAGGCCTCGCAGCTGTCGGTCGTACGCCTGCCCGCCGTACACCGGCAGCACCGCCAGCCCCCGCGTCTTGCCCAGTTCGTGCATCGCCTCGGCGACCTGCACGGCGAGTTCCCGCGTGGGAGCGAGGACCAGCGCCTGCACGACACGCTTCTTCGTGTCCACGCGCTCCACCACCGGCAGCGCGAAGGCCGCGGTCTTGCCGGTGCCGGTCTGTGCCTGCGCCAGGACGTCTCGGCCCTCCAGCAGCAGCGGGATGGTGCGTATCTGGATCGGTGTGGGCTCCTCGAAGCCCAGCGCGTCGATGGCGCGCAACACCTCGGGACTCAAGTGGAGGTCGGCGAACGTGGGGGACATGGCGTGGATCCTTCGGGCGGCCTGGGTGCGATCGGGGGGGGGCCGTGCCCTCCACCTTCCGCCCTGCGAGGCTGAGGGTACAGCGCGCGGCCCGCCGTGGACGTGCCAGAACCGTACATAACGTCAGTGCCGGGATGTGATCGAGCGCCCGCCGGGGGCTTCCCAGTCAGGTCCGGATGCGCACCCGTTGCCTCAGGAAATCCAGCAGCACGCGGCCCACGGCGAGCGCGGGGACGGCGAGGAACAGCCCGACGATCCCGAACACCTCGCCCGCAGCGATCACGGACAGCAGGACGAGCACGGGGTGCACCTTCACCGCCGCCCCCTGGAGGCGGGGCGTGATCACGTTGCCGATCACTGTGGTGGAGAGGAAGAACAGCCCGAAGAACGCCGCGCCGGTCAGCGGCGACTGCAGGGCGGCCACCCCGATCGCGGGGATGCCACCGAACCACGTGCCGATGTACGGGATCGTGGAGGTCGCCCCGATCCACGTCCCCAGCACGATCGCGTAGGGCACGCCCAGCGTCCACAGAATCGTGGAGGACACCACCGTCTGGACGGCGGCCACTACCGCGAGGCTGGTGAGGTAGCGCGACAGCTGGGTGCCGGCCTGATCCCACAGCGCCCCGGCGTCCTCCGCGTAGCCGTCCGGCGCGTGCCGGACGAGCGCCTCCCGCAGCCGTGGCGCATCGACCAGCAGGTACACGGCGATGAACAGCGCGCTCAGGACGGAGACGAACAGCGTCGCGATCGCCTGCAGGCCGCTGACGCCCCGGGCCGCGAGGCCCCCGATCATCCCGCTGAGGCGAGCGAGCGATTCCTGTTGAAGCGTACGGATCGTCGCGTCCGTGGAACTGGTGGCAAGGCCTCGGCTGGCGAGCGCGTCCAGGATCGCCGCCAGGCGCGCGTTCGCCGCCTCCACCAGCGCGGGCAGATCCGCGATCAGCCGGCCGACCTGCAGCGCCAGCAGCGGCACGGCGAGGTAGAGGGCGAGCGCGGCCGTGAGCAGCACCGAGGCGAGGAGGACCGGCAGCGCCGCGCGCCTCGGCAGGACCTGGCGCAACCAGCCCAGCGGCGCGGAGAGCAACACCGCGATCGCGGCGCCGGCCACGAGCATCTGGACGGCGCGTGTGGCCACCACGGCCAGCACCAGCAGCAGCAGGGCGGCGATGCCCAGGGCGACCTGCTGCACGCGGCGGCTCACCACGATCTCGTGCACCACGCGGTCACCTCCTTCGCGTGGAGCGAGGGTAATCCCATCCGGGGGACGGACGTGCGGACGCCGCGTGTCTTGTTGTTGCGGAAGTGCCACGGCGCGCTCGTTCTGTTGAGGGGACTCCGGTGCGCGCACGCGAAAGTAGTGGGAACAGGAGGCCCCACATGGTTGAAGAGACTCGACAGCGCGCCGAAGCCGGCGATGAGCCCACCCACACGCACGAGGAGGTCGTGCATGCGCACGACCACTACCACGTGTCCCACCACCATCGCGACGGGATGGTCATGGGCGAGTGGGAGCACCGCACCTACTGGCACACCCACGGCCACAACCACAGCACGCTCACTCACTCGCACGACTACTCCCGCGAGGACGAGGAGCGCGACCACGATCACGAGGCGCACATCCACGATCACTCGTCCCCGGCGGAGTCGCACTAGCGGCCCGCTCGTCGGGTTGGCCTCGGACGACCCGGACGCCGCGGACGAGACACAGAGAAGCCCGCCATTCGGCGGGCTTCTTCGTGCGGCGCGCTTCGTGCGGCGCGTGCGTGCCGCGCTAGAAGGTGATCACCAGCCGGCCCCGGACGCCGTGCCCCTCCAGCCGGCGGTGCGCCTCGGCTGCCTGCTCCGGCGGGTACGTACCGGCGACGCGCAGCGTCACCGCACCGGACTCCACGCGCTGCCGCAGCACGTCCAGCAGATCCGCGCGGTGGTCGTAGTTGCGAACTCCGGTCATGTGGAACGTGATCCCTCGCTCGCCCGTCCCGGCCCAGCCGCGCACCGAGGCGAACGCGCCGCCGTCACGCACGGCACCCACCGCGCGCTCGCTCTGGAACGATCCGTCCGCCAGGCCGTCCACGCCGTCCGGCGCGACCTTCCGGATCTGCTCCGCGATGTCGTCGCCGCGCGGCACAACGATGTCGGCGCCCAGGCCCTTCACCAGCGCCTCGTCCGCGGGGGCGGCGTCCGCGATCACGCGCAGGCCGTCCGTCTTTGCCAGCTGAACCACGTAGCCGCCGTACGCGCCGGCCGCACCCGTCACCGCGATCGTCTGTCCGGGCTGCAGCGCGAGCTGGTCCAGCGACTGCCGTGCCGTCAGTCCGTTCATCGGCAGCGTGGACGCCTCAACGTGCCCGACGCCCGCCGGCGCACGCACGACCGAGTCCGCCGACAGCACGATGCTCTCGCGGTACGCCCCGTGTGCCGCCGCGGGCACGACCATCGCCATGACGGCGTCGCCGACCTTCAGGTCGGTGGAGGTGTCCGGGCCGATCTCCGCGATCACGCCGGCCGCATCCATGCCCGGCACGTGGGGCGGGGGCACGTCCTTCAGCGCCTCGCGGCGGGAGCCGTTGCGCAGGTAGGTGTCTGTGGGGTTCACCGTGGCCGCGTGCACACGCACGCGCACCTGCCCCGGCCCCAGCGGCTCCTCCGGGAGATCCACGACCTGCAGCACTTCCGGCCCGCCGAACTCGATGACCCCGATGCCTCGCATGATGTCCCGCTCCCTGTCGCGCGCGACCGCGCGGATGTTGTCTTCGTATCGGCGCGATCCTATCGCATGCTAGCCGCGCTTCAGCACGTCCGGGTTCTGCACCAGGATCGGCTCGCCCGCGGCGAACGCCAGCGCCTGGTCGATCGTCGCCTCGTAGAACACCTCGTAGCGCTCGCGGGTGACGTAGCCGAGGTGGGGCGTCGCGACCACGTTGTCCATGTGCAACAGGGGGTGATCGGCGTTCAGCACCGGCTCCTCCTCGAACACGTCCACGCCCGCGAAGCCCGGCCGGCCCTGCTTCAGCGCCGCCTCCAGCGCGCCCTCCTCGATCAGCCCGGCGCGGCTCGTGTTCACGATCAGCGCCGTCGGCTTCATCCGCCCCAGGTCGGCGGCCGTGACGATGCCGCGCGTCTCCGCGTTTAGCGGGAGGTGTAGCGAGATCACGTCCGATCGCTCGAAGAACGCCTCGCGGCGCGCGGCGACCTCGTAGCCGAGTTGCTCGGCGCGGCGGAGCGAGGCGTCCCGCCCCCAGCACAGCACGTCCATCTCGAACGCCTTGCCGGCCGCGGCGACCACGCCGCCGATGTTGCCGAGCGCGTAAATGCCCAGCGTCTTGCCGAACAGGCTCGTCCCCAGCGTCGTCTGCCAGACGCCCGCCTTCAGCGCAGCGACCTCCCGCGGGATGTGCCGCAGCGACGACAGGATGAGCGACCACGCGATCGCCGCGGTGTCGTTCGGCCCGCCACCCACGCGCGGCCCGCCGCCCGCGGAGATGACGATGCCGTACTCCGTGCACGCATCGAGGTCGATGTGCGCGGTGCCGCCGGTCTGACAGATCAGCTTCAGGTTCGGCAGCCGCTCGATCAGCGAGCGCGGGAACCAGGTGCGCTGCTGGGTGAGCACCACCGCGTCGCAGTCCCTGATCTTCTCGACCAGCCGATCCACGTCTCGTTCCGGCTCGCTGAACGTCACCACCTGGTGATCCTTCAGGCGGTGGAAGTTGCCCAGCGTCGGGAAGACGTCCTGGTAGTCATCGATGATCGCGATCTTCATGGCCTGCTCCTTCGCGGATCCGGTTGCTGGCGTGGCGGGCATGGTGAAGCGTCCCGGTCCGGCGGTCATGCCCGGGATCTCCTTCCCGGCATGGCCGCGGCCGGCGCCTCAGGATGCCCCTACCTGCTGGTCTGGTCGATCGCCGCCATGACGTCCGGGGTGATCTTCGCGATCGCCTCGGCAACCTTCGCGTTCTCCTGCACCTGCTGGGGACCGGTCGCGCCGCAGATGACGGAGGAGACCACGGGGTGCGCGGCGACCCAGCCCAGCGCCAGCTCCGTCATGGTGATCCCGGCGTCCTTCGCGATCGCCTCCTACGCCTCCAGCTTGTCGAAGTTCGCGTCCGTCAGCAGCGTCTCGCCCGCGCGCGGGTTGCGCGCGACGCGCGTGTCCGCCACTGGCGCCTGGCCGCGGCGGTGCTTTCCCGTGAGGAAGCCGCCCGCGAGCGACGAGAACGTGGTCAGCCCGAGTCCGTACGAGGCGCACGCGTCCATGTGCTCGCCCTCGATGCCGCGGTTCATCAGGCTGTACGCCGGCTGCGAGGCGACGAAGGGCGTCCAGCCGCGGCGATCCGCCGTCTCGTTCGCCGCCGCGATCTGCCACCCGGCCCAGTTGGAGCAGCCCACGTAACGGACCAGGCCCTCCTGGACGACCTCGTTCATCGCCGACATCTGCTCGTCGATCGGCGTGGTCAGGTCGGGACGGTGGAAGAGGTAGACGTCCAGGTAGTCCGTGTCCAGGCGCTTCAGGGTGCCGGTGAGCGCCTTGCGCAGGTAGCCGCGCGAGTTGCCGCGCTTGTTCGGGCCGCCGTCCCCCATGGGGTAGTTGCCGAACTTGGACATGACGATCCAGTCGTAGCGCTTGTCCTTGATCGCCTTGCCGATGTACTCCTCGGACTTGCCGCCGCCGTAGCCGTCCGCGGTGTCCACGAAGTTGATGCCGGACTCCAGCGCGGCGTCCATGATCGTCTTCGTGCCGGCGGCGTCCACCGGGCTGCCGAACTGGTTGGTGCCCAGGCTAATCACGGAGACCTGCAGGCCGGAGCGGCCGAGCTGTCGGTATTCCATCGAGACTCCTCGTTCGCGCGGGCCTGCCCGCGATCGTGCGTGCTGTGGTGTTGGGGCCCGCATGCTAACCCGCGGTGCTACGGCGTGTCAGCCGCGCCCCCCTTGCGAGGGGCCGAGGATCGGCGCAGAGTGGCGCGAACTCGGAGAGCGGGAGACGGGAGCGTGCGATGCCGTTTGGGGGACTGGACTGGCTGGCCCTGACGCCGGAGGAGGCGCTGGAGCCGGATCTGCCGATCATGGATCCGCACCACCACTTCTGGGACCGCCGCGCCTCGCGCATCCCCTACCAGCGCTACCAGCTCCACGAGATCCTGGACGACATCGCCTCCGGCCATAACATTCGCGGCACCGTGTTCATCGAAGCGCGCTCCATGTACCGCGCGGACGGGCCGCCCGAGCTGCGCGGCGCCGGGGAGGTGGAGTACGTGCAGGGGATTGCCGCCGCGAGCGCCAGCGGGCTTTACGGCCCCGCGCGGGTCGCCGCGGGGATCGTCGGCCGCGCCGACCTCGGCCTCGGCGCGGCGGTGGAACCGGTGCTGGAGGCGCTCCAAGCCGCG
>JAQCJS010000052.1 GCA_027592975.1 Chloroflexota bacterium | reverse complement strand
TTGCTGGCCGGGGCGCGCACCACGGATGTGGACAGCGCACGCGCCCTCCTGGCCGCCGCGGAGGCGAAGCTCGCGCAGCTGCGGCAGCCCTCCGAGGCCGACGTCACCAGCGCGCGCGCGGCGCTCGCGAACGCGGAGTCCACGCTCGCCGCGAACGAGGCGGCGATCGAGACGAACCGGGCGCTCCTCTTCGGCGCGATCGCCAACGCCTGCAACACCCCGCTGGGACAGGGGATCCCGGTGCCCTGCAGCGCGGCCGAGGCACCGCTGAGCGCGCAGGTGACAGACGATCTGTCGTCCTTCCTCCAGTCTCGCGCCGGGGATCGCACCGACCTGGGCGCGCGCGCCGTCGCCGTGCTGCAGGCCAACAACGCCTACCGCAACGCGTTCGGCGCCGTGGAGGCCTCGAAGCAGTCCGCCGCCTCGGCGCGCGCGAAGCTCGAGGCGCTGCTGAACCCCTCCGCGTCCGATCTCACCTGGCTGCAGGCGCAGGTTCAGGTGGCACGCGACACGCTGGAGCACCGGCTGAACCCGTACACCAGCGCCGACATCGAGACAGCGAGCGCCGCGATCGCCCGCGCGGCCGCGCAGGTGGCGATCGCGGAGGCCAACCTGGCGCGCACCGCGATCGTCGCGCCGTTCGACGGCATCGTCGCCCAGCGACTCGCGGAGCCGGGGGCGAACGTGACCGCGCAGACGCCGCTCTTCGTGATCGTCGGGCGCGGCGCGCAGGTGCACGTGACGCTGCGCGACACGGACGCCGCCGGCATCAAGCCCGGCACCCCCGTGGAGGTGGCCCTTCCGGAGAACCGCACTCCCATCGCTGGCCGCGTGCTCACCATCGCCCCGGCTGGCGACACGCGCGCCCACACGCTGGAAGTGCGCGTCGCCGTGGAGGATCGCGCCGACGCCCTGCGGCCCGGCACGCTGGCGCAGGTGCGGCTGATCACCGCGGAGAAGCCGGACGCACTCACCGTCCCCTCCACGGCGCTCACGCGGCACGAGCAGGGCGCGCGGGTCTGGGTGGTCGCGGAGGGCAAGGCGCAGCAACGCGAGGTGACCGTGGGGATCGCCGACCGCACGACCACGGAGATCACGAAGGGCCTGCAGGCCGGCGACGTGGTGATCGTGCGCGGCTCCCACACGCTGCGCGAGAACCAACTCGTGAAGCCGCTGCCGCTCCCCGTCGCCCGATAGGCTCGCGGCCAGCACGTCCTCACCCGGTTCCGGCGAACCGCGACGCTGTCGGAGCAGCGGAGTCTCCGAGGCACACGCCCGGAGCGATCCCGCTCGGGCGCGACACCCCGCATCGCCGTGGGCGGGCCTCGTCGCCTCGGCGCATCGGTGGCGCGGCGGTTTCACACGGGACGAAAACGCATATAGTCCGCGCGTACCACCCTCACGCAGCGGAAGGCCCCCTGTGACCACCGACCCCAACTGGCTTGCCCAGGTCGACGAAGCCCCGATCGAGACCGGCATCCCGATCATCGATCCGCACCACCACCTGATGCACCGCCCACCGGGCGTGAAGTACATCCTGGAGGACATCCTCGCTGACACGGAGGGCAACAACGTCCGCCAGACGGTGTTCATCCAGGCCAGCGGGATGCAGAACCCGGACGAGACTTCGCCCTTCCGCTTCGTGAACGAGACGAAGTGGGTAGAGGCGATCGCGGTGCAGAGCGCCAGCGGCTACTGGGGCCCCACGCGCGTCGCCACCGGCATCGTCGGCCACGCCCCGCTCTCGATGGGCGACGACGTCGCCGCGGTCCTGGAGGCGCACCTGCAGGCCAGCCCCGCGCGCTTCCGCGGCATCCGCGACAGCACGTGGTGGACGGAGCCGCCGGTGCGCGACCAGTCGCGCCAGCGGCAGGGGATGCTGCAGGATCCGCAGTACCGCCGCGGCTTCCAGCAGCTCCGCAAGTACGGCCTTTCTTACGAGGCGTGGCTGTTCCACCCGCAGATCGCGGAGCTGACGCAGTTCGCGCGCGACTTCCCGGACAGCACGATCATCCTCAACCATCTCGCTGGCCCGCTGGGCGTAGGCGCGTGGGAGGGGAAGCGTGACGAGGTGTGGGCGGCGTGGGCCCCGGCGATCACCGAGCTCGCCACCTGCCCGAACGTCTACGTGAAGGTGGGCGGCCTCGGCATGGGGTACCTCAACGGCCTCGGCTTTGACAAGCAGCCGAAGCCGCCGACCTCCGACGAAATGCTGGCGGTCACCGGCCCGTGGTACTCGCACATCATCGAGGCGTTCGGCCCGAGCCGATGCATGTTCGAGAGCAACTTCCCGCCCGACAAGATGTCCAGCTCCTACACGGTGCTCTGGAACCACTTCAAGAAGCTCACCAGGAGCTACACGCCCTCCGAGCGCGCGGACATGTTCCACGACGTGGCGATGCGCGTGTACCGCCTGGACCGCATCTAGCCGCAAGACGACGGACGAGGGGGACGCGATGGCGACGAAGGCGATCCGGACCGGGTTCAACTACACGGCCAGCCGGACGTGGGAGAAGCTGCCGAAGGGCATGACCCTGCACGAGACGCCCGGCGTCGCCGTCGCCCCCGACGACACCGTCTACCTGCTGACGAGGAACACCGAGAACCCGGTGATCGTCCTCTCGCGCGCGGGCAAGCTCCTGCGGACGTGGGGCAAGGGCGCGTTCACCAACCGCACCCATGCGATCTACGCCCCCGCGGACGGCTTCATCTACGCCGCGGATGACGGATCGCACACGATCACGAAGTGGACGCCGGACGGCACGCTGCTGATGACCATCGGCACGCCGAACAAGCCCGCGCCCAGGTACAGCGGCAAGCCGTTCAACCGTTGCACGGACGTGGTCGTGGCCAGCGACGGCACGCTCTTCGTGAGCGACGGATACGGCAACGCGCGCATCCACCACTACAGCGCGGACGGCAAGCTCCTCAACTCCTGGGGCGGGCCGGGCATCGAGCATGGCCAGTTCCTGATCCCGCACAACCTCGGCATCTGGAACGACCGTATCTACGTCGCCGACCGCGAGGCGAACCGCGTGCAGGTGTTCGAGACGGACGGGACGCTGGTGGCCGTCTGGCCGAACATCCACCGGCCCTGCGGACTAACGGTCGGCCCGGACGGCAACGTCTACGTCGGCGAGCTGAACGGCGTCGCCAACCTGGATGGCGCGCTGGGCGTGGGACACCGCGTCAGCGTGTTCGACCGCGGCGGGCGGCTCATCGGCCGGTTCGGCGACCCGCAGGAGGGCAGCGCGCCCGGCCAGTTCATCGCCCCGCACGGCATCGCCGTCGACTCGCGCGGCGACGTCTACGTGGGCGAGGTCTCCTGGACGATCCGGGGCCAGCACATGACCCCGCCGCGCGACCTGCCCAGCCTGACCAAGCTCACGCGGACGGCGTAGCCCCGAACAGGGTCGGGCCGCCTGCTGGGCGACTGGAACCTCACGCCGGGCAAGAAGAAGGCCCGCCTTGCGGCGGGCCTTCCCCTGTCTGCATGCGCGAGGCGCCTCGAAGGCTACCTAAGCTTCAGTCCACCCTTCACGCCGTCCGTGGACAGCGCGTTCGTGGAGTGCGTGGAGCCGTCGTTCAGCTTCACGCGGAACTCGAGGTCTCCGGTCGGCCAGTTCACCTTGCCGTCCTTAGTCTGGACGTTGGCGATGTACTGGCCGTCAGAGAAGCGGAACGCGACGGTGCCCTTGAGCACCCCGTTCACGTACGCCTCCACCGTACCGGTGGCCGTCGTCACCGTCGCCCCGTTGGCGTCCTGCACGCAGAACTTCACCGGGATCGTGGAGCCGGCCCTGAACTGCTGGACCGGGACGAGCAGCGGCTGCTTGAAGCCGCAGAAGTCGTATCGCACGGAGTACGTCGCGGAGACCGCAGCCGCGGCGTTACCGGCCACGTCCGTCGGGCCCGCGCAGGTCACCGTGACGCTACCGAGCGGGCCGCCCACCGAGGTTGCCACGGCCGAGGCCGCGACGCCCGAGAGCGCGTCCGTGGTGTCACAGCCCGCCGACGGCACTGCACCGACGACGTAGCTCGCACCATCCGCGACGCCGGTGACGGCGACGCTCGGGTCGGTCTTGTCCACGTTGATGTTCGACGCCGTCGCCGGAGCGCTGACGTTGCCGGCCTGGTCCGAGCACGTGCCCGTGGCCGACTGGCCGGCGCCCTCGCCGAGCACTGCCGGAGCCGTGCACGAGGCGATGCCGGAAAGCCCGTCCGTGCCGGTGAAGGTCACCGTCACGTCCGTGTTGTTCCAGCCGTTGCCGTTCGGCGCCGGGGCCGCCGCAGCGGAGGCCGTCGGGGCCGTCTTGTCGATGTTGATCGTCGCGGTCGCCGGGGCGCTGACGTTGCCCGCGTTGTCCGTGCATGTGCCGTTGGCCGACTGGCCCGCGCCCTCCGTGCTCAGGACAACCGGTGCCGCGCAGGACGCGACGCCGGACATCGCGTCGGTGCCCGTGAAGGACACCGTCACGTCCGCGTTGTTCCAGCCCGCGCCGTTGGCGGCGGGGTTGCCCGTGGCCGTCGCGGTCGGCGCCGTCGCGTCACGCTTCACCGTGACGCTCTGCGAGGCCGTCCCACCGGCCGAGGTGGCCGTGCAGGTGAACGTCTGGCCCGCGGTGTCCGCAGACACGGTGGTCGGGCCGCAGCCGGTCGTCGACGTGACCGTCGAGTCCGGATCGGTCACCGTGAACGAGATGTTCACGTCGCTCGTGTACCAACCGTTGTCGCCCAGCGTGCCGACGACCGTCGGCGTGATCACCGGCGGCGTGCTGTCGACCGGTGCCGGCGGGACGACCGTCCCGTTGAGAAAGATCTGCGCGCTGTTCAGGTTGTTGCCGACGGCGCAGTCGTCCACCTGCTGGATCACGACGCGGTTGACCTCGCCGGCCACCACGTAGGGAGCGAGGTTTGCGGTCGACTGCGGCGTGCCCTGGTAGATGTTGCCGCCCGGAGGGACGATGCCGCCCGGGTGTGCGGAGTTGAACAGGACGATCTGCGCCCCATCATCCGCCCCGGACATGTTGACGCTGAACGTCGAGATCGTGGTTCCCTCGGGAATGCTCACGAGGCTCTGGAAGTAGGTGAAGTTCAACTGAGCCCAGCAGCCGGCGAGGATCGAACCACCCCCCAGACCGATCGTCGTGGCGTTCGGGCACATCGAGAACGGCCCGGAGTACGGGCTGTTGCGCGCGGGTGCGCCCGGCCCGCAGTTCGCCCAGCTGAGGCTGTCAGGCAGCGGGATGGCCGGCGCGTTCGCGAACTGGGTGGGGTGCCCGTGCACGGAGGTGCTTCCGGGGTTCGGGTAGATGTTGTTGTTGACGTAGACCTGCCACGGCGTGACGCCGAGGGTGGCGGGACCGGCCGCCTCCGCGGGCCGCAACCCGACAGTGGCGGACAGCATGCCGACGGCGGCGACGAGCGCCACAGCCGCAAGCCGCCCGCTGGTGAACCAGCGTGATGATAACCTAGACGAGTATGCCCTGCTCTCCCGGCGCCCGCACGCAGGTCGGGGCGCCGCTGCTAAGACGCGAGGCTCTGCTCGCACCGGCGGATAATACAGCGCTGCCTCCTTGGTCACACACGCGAACGCTCCCGGGATTCGGACGGGCCTCGTGAGGCCTCTCCGACGCCTCGTGTATCCTCTGACGGCCCTCGAGGATGACCACCACACCGCACGGAAAGGACGGTCACGCCGTGACCGCGTACCAGACCATCGGCACCGCCACGCCGCGCGTCGACGGCGTCGACAAGACGACAGGGCGCGCGCTCTACGCCGGCGATCACGCCGTTCCCGGCGTGATCTGGGGCAAGGTGCTGCACAGCAGCCGCCCCCACGCCCGCATCGTCCGCATCGACACCTCGGCGGCGCGCGCGCTGCCCGGCGTCCGCGCCGTGATCACGGGCGAGGACACGCGAGGCCACCTGTACGGCCGTGCGATCAAGGACATCCCGGTGCTCGCCGTGGACGTCGTGCGCTACGTCGGCGAGCGCATCGCCGCTGTCGCCGCGGACGACGAGGCGACGGCGCAGCGCGCGATCGACCTGATCGAGGTGGAGTACAAGGACCTCGACCCCGTCTTCGAGATCGCGTCCGCGATCGCGGACGGCGCGCCGATCCTTCACCCTGACTACGGCACGTACCCCGGCAGCAAGCCGCTGCCCGCGCCGTCCAACATCTACCACCGCACCGTGCAGAACCGCGGCGACCTGGACGCCGGCTTCGCCGCCGCCGACCTGGTGATGGAGCACACCTACACGACGCAGCGCCAGCACCAGGCGTACCTCGAGCCGCATACCACGGTCGTGTCGATCGAGGGCGACACGGTGCACGTGTGGTCGAACAGCAAGGTGCCCTACGCCACGCGCGACAGCCTCGCCTTCACGGCGGGCATCCCCGCGGACGGCGTGGTGGTGCACCACAGCTACATCGGCGGCGACTTCGGTGGGAAGGGCACGCCCCTCAACCTGCCGATCTGCTACTACCTCGCGAAGGCCGCCGGGCGGCCCGTCCGCATGGTGTCCGACTACATCGAGGAGTTCCTGGCGGGCAACCCGCGCCACTCGACGCTGATCCACCTGAAGACCGGCTTGACACGCGATGGCACGATCACGGCACACCACGTCCAGTTCACGGTGAACAGCGGCGCGTACGCGGGGTACAAGCCGGCGGGCATCATCGGCGGGGCGAACCACGCCGCCGGGCCGTACCGCTGCGCGAACACGCGCGTCGAGTCGTTCCAGGTCTACACGAACACCGTCCCCGGCGGGCACATG
>JAQCJS010000051.1 GCA_027592975.1 Chloroflexota bacterium | reverse complement strand
CGCACGCCGTCCACGCGCCCCTGCTCCGTGAAGCGGTAGGCAGCGGTCGCGGCCTCCGGCTCCTCGGTCAGCCGGGAGTAGTGGAACTCGTGCCCGCGGACGCGCTCGCCCGCGGGCAGCAGCGGCGTGCCGAGCGACTCCGCCTCGCGGTAGCCCAGCGTGAGGCGCGTCCCGTGCATGGTGGACTCGCACGGGAGCAGCCCGGCCATCGCGTGGCGCGTGCCCTCGGCGTCCGTCAGCGCGCGACCGAGGTACATCAGGCCGCCGCACTCCCCGTACACCGGCACGCCGAGCGCAGCGACGCCTCGGAGCGCCTCGTGCATCGCGCGGTTCGAGGCCAGCTCGCGCGCGAACACCTCCGGGAAGCCGCCGCCCAGCAGCACGGCCCGCGCGCCCTCTGGCAGCGCCGCGTCCTCCAGCGGACTGAACGGCAGCAGGTCCGCGCCCCACGCCTCCAGCAGCTCCAGCGCGTCCGGGTAGGTGAAGTGGAACGCGCGGTCACGCGCGAACGCGATTGGCACGCGCCGGGCCGGCGGCGTGGAAGGGAACAGGCCGGTCGCCGGTGCCGCCTCGACCGGCGTGGCGATCCGCAGCACGAGGTCGAGGTCGATCTGGATCTCGGCGAGCGCGGCCAGGCCGCGCACGCGCCCCGCGTCCCCCGCATCCTCCGCGTCCGGAACCAGACCGAGGTGGCGCTCCGGCCATGCGACCTCCGGGCGGCGGGGGAACCAGCCGACCACCGGGATGCCGGTGACCTGCACGATCGCGCTGCGGCACATCTCCGCGTGCGCCTCGCCACCCACGCGGTTCAGGATCACGCCCGCAACATGCACGCGGGGGTCGAACGTCTGGAAGCCCAGCACGGTCGCGGCGATCGAGCGGGCGACGGCGGACGCGTCCACTACCAGCAGCACGGGCAGCCCCAGCACCCGCGCGAGATCCGCCGCGGAGCCCTCGTCCTCCCCGCCGTCAGCGGCCCCGCCACGCCCGTCGAACAGGCCCATGACGCCCTCGACCAGCGTGACGTCGGCACCGCGCGCGGCGCGGCCGAACAGCTCCGCGACCACGGCGCGCGGGATCATCCACGTGTCCAGGTTGCGCGCTTCGCGCCCGGCGGCGCGGCTGAGGTGGCCGGGGTCGATGTAGTCCGGGCCCGCCTTGTACGGCTGCACCGTCAGCCCGCGAGCGGCGAGTGCCGCGGCGATCGCGGAGGTGACCGTGGTCTTGCCGACCCCTGAGTGCGTCCCCGCGACGATCAGCCCGCGCCCCGCTGCCCGGAGCGCACTCACCGGAAGCGATCCGGGTACAGCAGCCGCGCCATCAGTTCCAGCCCCTCGACGATGCGCGGGCCGGGGCGGTTCACGAGGTCGGGGTCGATCGGGTGGAGGCGACCGTCTTTAACCGCCGGGATCGAGGCCCACCCGGGGCGTGCCTTCACCTGCTCCGGTGCGCCGCCGAACTGGTGATTGGCCAGCAGGATCACCTCGGGCCCGGCGGCGATCACCGCCTCCGCAGTCAACTGCGGGAACGGCGCGGCCGCCCCCTGCGCGATGTTGCGCGTCTTCAGCGCGCTCAGCATCCCGCCGATGAACGTGTGGGGCGCGGCCGTGAACAGGGAGTCACTCAATTCGTAGAAGACCTTCGGCCCCTGCTGCACGTCCGTCAGCTTCGAGGTGACCGCGTCGATCCGCGCCTGCATCTGCTTCGCGAGCGCATCGGCCTCCGCGGTGCGGCCGGTCATGCTCCCCAGCAGCCGCACGTTGCGCAGCACGCCCTCCATGCTATCCGGCTCCTGGTTGAAGAACACCGGCAGTCCCAGCCGGCGGAACGCCTCCACCTGCGCCTTCTGGTTCGTCGCCATGATCACCAGGTCGGGCTGCAGCGCGATCGCCGCCTCCGGGCTGGGGTCGCTGTACTTCACCTTCTTCAGCGCCTTCGCCTCCGCCGGGTAGTTCGAGAACTCGTCGGCGGCGATCACCTGGCCACCCGCCCCGATCGCGAACAGGATCTCGGTCGCGCCGGGTGAGTGGGAGACGATCGCTCGGGCGGACGCGTTCAGGGTGAGCGAGGCGCCGCCGGAGTCCGTGAGCGTGAGCGGGAACGCCGCTGGCGGTGCCGCCGAGGCCGGGGTGCTCGATCCCGGCGGAGTCGCGGACGCCTGCGGTGCGTCGCTGGAGCACGCAGCGAACATGGTCGCGAGGGCGACGAGCGCGAGCGATGTGACAGAACGTACCAACCGCATGCATACCTCCTGCGCGAGGAGGCACGAAACGCCCCCTCAGGCGCGAGGGGGCAGGATGGAAGGCGGGGTGCGAGGACAACATGCCACGCAGCCTGCCGTCGCCTGTCCTCGCAGGTCCGACAAGGTCACGCGGGCCGGTACTCTGGCTCCCCGCCGAGCGCGAGGCTCAGCGAGTCACAGTTGCGGGACAGCGCCGGTTTCGCACCGGTCTTCCCCGGACACCACGTCGAATGCGCCGAAGCATAGCACCGCGCCCCGGGAGGGACGAGGCGCCTCCGCGGCGTGCGCTACTCCTTCGGCAGCGGGAACCGCTCCAGGTACTGCATGTACTCCGGCTCCACATCGATCTCCATCGTCGCGAGGTAGCGGACGACGAGGTTGTAGTAGCCGACGATCACCACCAGCTCCGTGAGCTGCTCGTTGCCCAGCGCGGCGCGGATCACGTCGAACGCCTCACGCGAGCCGGCCAGATCCGTGGTCATCTCGCGCGCCAGCCGAAGGATCGCGCGGTCGAGCGCGGGCAGGCCGCTGTCACGCCCCTCGCTCTCCGCGGCAATCGCGCGGACATCGTCCTCGGAGACACCGAAGTCCTTCAGGCCCAGATGCACGTGGTGCGACCACTCGTACGGCGAACGGGTGGTGTAGCCCACCTGCATGATCGCCATCTCGCGGAGCCGGCGATCCACGGTCGCGTCGAAGCGGATCCAGTTCGCCATCTGCCAGAAGTTCCGCGACGAGGGGATGCTGTGCACCAGAGAGCGGTTGAGGTTGATCGGCCGCGTCAGCTGGTCGCGATCCTCCTCGCGCAGGTCGCTGGCATCCAGGTACGGCAGTCGCGCCATTCGGGGCTCCTTCGGTCAGGCGTTCTGGGGCGGGTCTGCCGCGAGCATCGCGGGACGAGGACGATTCGTCCAGCAGGAGCCTGAGCGGGCATCCGCCAGTATCATGGACCAGGCAAGAGAGGCTCCCGTCCCCATGACCGCCACCTCCGCCGACACCCCGCCCGCGGCTCCCCCGTTCACCACGCGCGAGGAGCGCACGGCCGCGCTCACCGCCGCCGTGCGCGAGCGCATCCTGGTTCTCGACGGCTCGTGGGGCGTGCTGATCCAGGGGTACGGGCTGACCGAGGCCGACTACCGCGGCGCGCGCTTCGCTGACTGGCCCAGCGATCTGAAGGGCAACAACGACCTCCTGATCCTGACGCGACCCGACATCATCAGCGGCATCCACCGCGAGTACCTGCAGGCGGGCGCGGACATCACCTCCACCAACACGTTCAGCGCCACCTCGATCGCCCAGGCCGACTACGGGCTGGAGGCGATCGCCTACGAGCTCAACCGCGAGGGCGCCCGCCTGGGCCGGGAGGTCGCGGACGAGTTCACGCGCCGCGAGCCCAGCCGCCCGCGCTGGGTCGCCGGCGCCATCGGCCCGACGAACCGCACCGCCTCGATCTCCCCCGACGCGAACGACCCCGGCGCGCGCGGCGTGACGTTCGACCAGTTGCGCATCGCGTATGCCGAGGCGACGCGCGGACTGATCGACGGTGGTGCGGACATCCTGCTGGTGGAGACGATCTTCGACACGCTGAACGCGAAGGCGGCGGTCTTCGCCATCGACGAGGTGTTCGAGGAGCGCGGGTTCACCCTGCCGATCATCATCTCCGGCTCCGTGGTGGACCTCTCCGGCCGCAACCTCTCCGGGCAGACGGTGGAGGCGTTCTGGAACTCCATGCGCCACGCGAAGCCGCTGGCGATCGGCCTCAACTGCTCGCTCGGCCCCTCGCAGATGCGCGAGTACGTGGCGGAGCTGTCGCGCGTCGCGGACGCGGGCGTCTCCGCCTACCCGAACGCGGGTCTCCCAAACGAGTTCGGCGGCTACGACGAAACGCCGGAGGACATGGCGACGAAGATGGGCGAATGGGCCCGCTCCGGCCTCGTGAACATCGTGGGCGGCTGCTGCGGCACCAAGCCGCCGCACATCAGCGCCATTGCGGAGGCCGTGCGCGGAGTGCCGCCGCGGGTGCCGCCGCACGTGGAGCCGCGCCTCCGCCTTGCCGGCATGGAGCCGTTCGAGGTCGCACGATGACGACCGGTGCGTCCGAGGGGGCGCCCGGCACACAGAGCACCGCCGTCTTCGTCAACATCGGTGAGCGCACGAACGTCGCAGGCTCCGCGCGCTTCCGCCGCCTGATCCTCAACGGCGACTACGACGCCGCCCTGGACGTCGCGCGCCAGCAGGTGGCGGCCGGCGCGCAGATCATCGACATCAACATGGACGAGGGCATGCTCGACGCCGAGGCGGCGATGGTGCGCTTCCTCAACCTGATCGCCGCGGAGCCGGATATCAGCCGCGTGCCAATCATGATCGACTCCTCCAAGTGGAGCGTGATCGAGGCGGGCCTGAAGTGCGTGCAGGGCAAGGCGATCGTCAACTCGATCTCCCTCAAGGAGGGCGAGGAGGAGTTCCTGCAGCGCGCGCGCCTGGTGCGGCGTTACGGCGCGGCCGTCGTCGTGATGGCGTTCGACGAGCAGGGCCAGGCGGAAACCGCGGAGCGGAAGTTCGACATCTGCGAGCGGTCGTACCGCCTGCTGGCCGACCGCATCGGCTTCCCGCCCGAGGACATCATCTTCGACCCGAACATCTTCGCCGTCGCCACTGGCATCGAGGAGCACAACGACTACGCGGTGGCGTTCATGGACGCCGCGCGCATGATCAAGGCGCGCCTGCCCTACGCCCACATCTCCGGCGGCGTCTCCAACGTCTCCTTCTCCTTCCGCGGCAACGACCGCGTGCGCGAGGCGATGCACGCGGTATTCCTGTACCACGCGATCCAGGCCGGCATGGACATGGGCATCGTCAACGCCGGCCAGCTCCCGGTGTACGAGGAGATCCCGGAGGATCTGCGCGTCCGCTGCGAGGACGTGATCCTCAACCGCCGTCCTGACTCCACCGAGCGCCTGCTTGCGATCGCGGAGGAGTACCGCGGCGGCGGCCAGCAGGCCGCGGCACCCGACCTCCGCTGGCGCGAGGGCACCCCCGCCGAGCGCATCACGCACGGCCTCGTCAACGGCATCGACGAGTTCATCGTCGACGACACGGAGGAGATCCGGCACCTCGTCGCCCACCCGCTCGAGGTGATCGAGGGGCCGCTGATGGACGGCATGGGCGTCGTCGGCGACCTCTTTGGCGCAGGCAAGATGTTCCTGCCGCAGGTGGTGAAGAGCGCGCGCGTCATGAAGAAGGCGGTCGCGCACCTACTCCCGTACATCGAAGCGCTGAAGGCGGAGGGCGACTCCCGCTCCAACGGCAAGATCGTGCTGGCGACCGTGAAGGGCGACGTGCACGACATCGGCAAGAACATCGTCGGCGTCGTGCTCCAGTGCAACAACTACGAGGTGATCGACCTCGGCGTGATGGTGCCCGCCGCGAAGATCATCGCCGCCGCGATCGAGGAGCGCGCGGACGTGATCGGCCTGTCCGGGCTGATCACGCCCAGCTTGGAGGAGATGGCGTACTTCGCCTCCGAGATCGAGCGGCAGGGCTTCAAGACGCCCCTGCTCATCGGCGGCGCGACCACCAGCCGCGCGCACACCGCCGTGAAGATCGCGCCGAACTACAGCGGCCCCGTGGTCTACGTGCAGGACGCCTCCCGCGCCGTCGGCGTGGTGTCACATCTGCTCTCCGAGACGCAGTCCGAGTCGTTCGCGGCCGACGTGCGCGCCGAGTACGACGCCATCCGCACCGCGCACCAGGCGCGCACGGACGCGGCCGACCGCTACCGCATCGATGAGGCGCGCGCGCACCCGGCGCCGATCGCGTGGGAGGGCTCGTACGCGCCGCCCCGCCCGAACGCGCCCGGCATCACGGTGTTCGAGGACTTCCCGCTCGAGGAGCTGGTGGAGCTCCTCGACTGGACGCCCTTCTTCCAGACCTGGGAGCTGCAGGGCACCTACCCGAAGATCCTCGATGACTCCACCGTCGGCGAGTCCGCGCGCTCCGTATTCAAGGACGCGCAGGAGATGCTCCGCAAGATCGTCGACGAGCGCTGGCTGCGTGCCCGTGGCGTGATCGGCCTGTGGCCGGCCAACAGCGTCGGCGACGACATCGAGGTCTACGCGACCGACGACCGCGCGGAGGTGCGCGCCGTGGTGCACACGCTGCGCCAGCAGACCGGCCGCGACCGCGGCCGCGCGGAGAACTACGCCCTCTCGGACTACATCGCACCCCGGAGCAGCGAGGTCCCGGACTGGCTGGGCGGCTTCGCCGTGACCGCCGGCATCGGCGTGGAGGAGCGCGTGGCCGCCTTCGAGGCGCAGCACGATGACTACTCCTCGATCATGCTGAAGTCGCTGGCGGACCGTCTCGCGGAGGCGTTCGCGGAGCGCATGCACCAGCGCGTGCGCCGCGAGTTCTGGGGCTATGCGCCGGACGAGGCGCTGGACAACGAGGCACTGATCGCCGAGCGGTATCGCGGCATCCGCCCGGCCCCCGGCTACCCCGCCTGCCCCGATCACACGGAAAAGCGCGCGCTCTTCGATCTGCTCCACGCCGAGGCCAACACCGGCATCGAGCTGACCGAGTCGTTCGCGATGACCCCGGGTGCTGCCGTCAGCGGCT
>JAQCJS010000050.1 GCA_027592975.1 Chloroflexota bacterium | reverse complement strand
GGCCGGCGGCGGCGCCGCGGCGACCGCAGCCCCGCGGTCGCGGAGGCCGGTGGCCAGCGTCGCGAACGCGATCTCCGCGGGCAGCGAGTCGTACGCGTCGCCCGCGAAGTCGATCTCGCCGAGCGCCTCCAGCGCCGCCGCGATGTCTGACACGGTGGCGGTAGAGGCGAGCCCCTCGAGATCGTCACGCTGCGCGTCGGAGAGCGGCAACTGGTCGCCCGCGCCTGCCTTCAGCAGCAGCACGGAGCGCAGCACGTCCACCACACTTTTGATGAACGAGCGCACCTCCACGCCGTCGTCGCGTGCGGCGGCGAGGATGCTGAGGCCGGCCTTCAGGTCGCGCCCGATCGCCGCGCGGGCGAGATCCGCAGCGCGGTCGTCGATCACGAGGCCGAGCGCGGAGCGCACGTCCACCAGACTCAGGTGCGCGCCGTGGTAGGCGACCACCTGATCCAGCAGGTTCACTGCGTCGCGCGCGGAGCCGGTCGCCTGCCGCGCGATCAGTTCGTAGCCGCCGGCTTCCACCTCGAAGCCCTCGCCCGCGCCGATCGCTTCGAGCAGGCGGACGATGGTGGGCACGGGGATCAGGCGCAGGTCGAAGCGCTGGCAGCGCGACAGGATGGTCGCCGGGATCTTGTACGGCTCGGTGGTCGCCAGAACGAAGATGACGTGCGGCGGCGGCTCCTCCAGCGTCTTGAGCAGCGCGTTGAACGCCGCGTCCGTCAGCATGTGCACCTCGTCGATCAGGTACACCTTGTAGCGGCCGGCGGTGGGCGAGTAGCCCGCGCTCTCCCGCAAGTCGCGGATCTCGTCGATGCCACGGTTCGAGGCGGCATCCAGCTCGATCAGGTCGAGCGAGCGGCCCTCGTCGTATGAGACGCAGGAGATGCATTCGCCGCACGGCTCACCCTCCGCCGGCCGCTCGCAGTTCACGGCCTTCGCCAGGATACGGCCGGTGCTGGTCTTGCCGGTGCCTCGTGGTCCTGTGAACAGGTAGGCATGCGCGGGCGTGCCTCCGCCCACGGCGTGCCGCAGGGTGGTGGAGACAGGCTCCTGGCCGACCACGTCGGCGAATCGCCGAGGCCGCCACTTCCGGTAGAGGACTTCTTGAGCCAACACACCCCCGGGCGCTCAGAGGGGAGTCCGCGCGCCTCGTCCGGTCAGTGTATCAACCGGCGGTGCCGGGGTCAGGCACGCGAGGCGTGCCCCGATCGGCGGCGATCAGTCGTCGTGGCGGGCGCCGGCGGCGTGGATCGCGGGGCCAAGGTAGGACTCCTCGCGCGCACGCATGGCCGCCTCGTCCTCGTCCGTCTCGTGATCCCAGCCCAGCAGGTGCAGGACGCCGTGTACCAGGACGTGATCGATCTCCTGCTCCGTCGTCAGCCCGGCCTCGGCGGCGTTGCGGCGCACCGTCTCCACCGACACAGCGATGTCGCCGAGGTAGCGCGGCTGGTCGGGCGCGCCGGGGAAGGCCTCGCCCTCCTCGGCGGCGAAGGAGAGCACGTCGGTCGGCCCATCCACCCCGCGATGCTCGCGGTTCAGATCCGTGAGCAGCTCATCGTCCGCGATCTCGATCGTCAGCCCCGCACCGTCCTCGATGCCTTCGCCTTCGAGCAGCCGCGCGAGGAGCGCCGCGATGCGATCCCCGTCCACCTCATCAAGGAAGGCGTCCGAGACCGCGACGGCCACGTCCCAGCGTTCGGCGTCAGGGGAGGTCATGCGGCTAGGCCGGGAGCAGCGCGGCGGCCGCCTGCTGCGCGAGCAGGATGAGCGGCGCCGGCCACACGCCGAAGAACAGGACGGCCAGGGCTGCGGCCAGCAGCACGCCCTGCGCGCCGCCCGCGATCTCGATCCGCGTGTCGTCCTCGGGCTCGTCAAGGATCATCGTGCGCACCCAGCGTAGGTAGTAGAAGGCGGAGATCGCGGTGTTCACCACGGCGATCGCGACCAGGGCGATCAGCCACCACTCACCGGTCTGGATCGCGCCGTTGAAGACGTACACCTTCGCAATGAAGCCTGCGGTCGGCGGCAGGCCGGTCAGCGACGCGAGGCAGAGCGCGAGCACGACCGCGGCCATCGGCGCGCGCTTGAGCAGGCCTGCGTAACTCGAGATCTCGTCGGAGCCGAGACGCGCGGAGACGGCGTTCACGGCGAGGAACGCGCCGAGGTTAGTCGCGGCGTAGGTGCCGAGGAAGAAGAGGACGCCCGACGGCCCGACCGTGCTCCCCGCCGTGACCGCCGCGACGCCAATGGCGATGTTGCCGGCCTGCGCGATGGACGAGTAGCCCAGGATGCGCTTCACGTTCGTCTGAACCAGCGCGCCGATGTTGCCGAAGAGCATGGAGGCTGCCGCCAGGACCGCGAACAGCATCGCCCAGTCCTGCGTGATCAGCGTCCCGCCACCACCCAGACCGGTGTAGAACAGCCGAAGCACCACGGCGAACCCGGCAGCCTTCGACGCGACCGAGAGGAACGACACGACCGGCGTGGGCGCGCCCTGGTAGACGTCCGGCACCCAGGCGTGGAACGGGAACACCGCCATCTTGAACCCGATGCCCGCGGCCACGAAGACGAACGCCATGATCAGCGGCAGCCGGACCGCCTCCGCGTCGTTCCGTACGAACTCGGCGATGCCGGGGAGCGAGGTGGTGCCCGCCATGCCGAAAAGGAAGGCGAAGCCGTACAGCAGCACCGCGGCCGCCACGGCGCCCGACAGCAGGTATTTCAGCCCGGCCTCGGACGAGCGCGCATTCCGGGTGATGCCAGCGAGGATGAACTGCGCGAGCGAGGTGGTCTCCAGCGCGACGAACAGCGTGATGAGGTCGTTCGACTGAACCAGCAGCACCATCGAACCGACGGACACGAGCAGCAGCCCGTAGAACTCGCCACGGTGCTCGACCTGCGCGGCCCATTCGCTCGTCGCGATGACGACCGCGGCGGTGACGGCGGTCAGCAGGAAGGTGAAGTAGAGCGAGAACGTATCGACGACGATCGCCCCGCCCAGCGCGGGCCCCTGCGCACCGGCGCCAATCTGGACGAGCGCCCACACCGCCGCGAGGCCAAGCGCGACCAGCGTGAGCGCGCCCGTAGCGGCCCGGCGGCCCTGAACGAGATCCGCCATCAGCACCACGCCGGCACCGATGTAGAGCAGCGCGACGGGGCCGAGGTAGAGGGCGGTGGCGAGTGCGCTCACGAGACGCCTTCCAGGATCTGCGCGATCGGCGCGATGCCCGCCTCGACCACGGTGGTCAGCAGCGCCGGGTAGATGCCAACGGCGAAGATGACGATGACCAGCGACGCCATGGCGGTGACTTCCCACCAGGCCGTCGCGTCTGTCAGATCCTTCCAGCGATCCGTCGCGGGGCCGTGCAGCACGCGCTGCACCGTCCACAAGATGTAGCCGGCTGACAGCACCACGCCGAAGATGCCCGCCGCCGTCGCCACCGGGTGCGCTTCCAGCGATCCGAGGAACGTGGTCATCTCCGCGACGAAGCCGGACATACCGGGCAGGCCGAGCGAGGCGAGACCGGCGATGATGAAGACCGTGCCGACCAGCGGCATCCGGTGCATCAGTCCGGACATCTGCGAGATCTCGCGCGTGTGGGTGCGGTCGTAGATCAGGCCTACCACCACGAACAGCAGGCCGGTGATCGTGCCGTGCGTGAACATCTGCATGGCGGCGGCGGACAGGCCCAGCGAGCCCATGGCCGAGACGCCGAGCAGCACGTAGCCCATGTGCGAGACCGAGGAGTACGCGACCAGCCGCTTCAGATCCGTCTGGCGCAGGGTGATCAGCGCACCCCACAGCACGGAGAACCCGGCGAGCGCTGCGAGGATCCACTGCGAGTCGTGTGCCTGCTGCGGAAGCAGCGGCAGCGCGATGCGGATGATCCCGTAGCCGCCCATCTTCAGCAGCACGCCCGCCAGCATCACGGAGACCGCCGTCGGTGCATCGGTGTGCGCGTCCGGCAGCCAGGTATGGACGGGGAAGATGGGCAGCTTCACCAGGAACGCGAGCATGATCGCCCAGAAGACCAGCATCAGCGGGATCGCCGCCTCGGTCACCGGAGATGCGGTCAGTTCGGCGATGTCGAACGTGCCCGCGGCGGCGGCGAGGACGAGGAAGCCGACGAGCATGAAGGCGGAACCCGCGAGCGTGTAGATCAGGAACTTCGTGGCGCTGTAGATCCGCCGGCCGCTGCCCCACTGGCTGATCAGCATGAACATCGGCAGCAGTTCCAGCTCCCAGAAGAGGAAGAACTGGATCAGATCCAGCGACAGGAAGACGCCCGCAACGGCGGTTTCCAGCATCAGCAGCCATGCGAAGTACTGCTTCGCCTTCACATCGATGCGCCACGAGATGAGCACCGAGACGACGGACAGCAGTCCGAGCAGCAGCACCAGCGGCGCCGAGAGCCCGTCCACGCCCACGCCGTAGCGGATGCTGAACCCGGCATCGCTCGCGGCGATCCATTCGAACGTGTTGACGAACTGGTAGCCCTCGACCGAGGGGTCGAACATCGCGAACACGACGATCGAGACGGCGAAGGCCGCGCCGGAGAAGGCGAGCGCGATCCACTTCGCGTCCTGCTCCTTCTCCTTCGGGAGGAACAGCGCTAGCAGCGCGCCGGTGACCGGCAGCAGCAGGAACAGCGTCAGCATTACGGCGCCAACCGTTCGAGCAGCCCGCCGCTCAGCACCAGCAGCGCGCCCAGCGCGACCACCACGCCGATCACGTAGAGAGACGTATACGCCTGCAGCTGGCCGGTGATCGACTGGCGCAGCCCGGCACCGACCAGGCGCGTGGCGCTGCCGATGCCGTTCACTACCCCATCAACCACGTAACGGTCGAACGCACCTGCCACACGGCCGATGCCCAGCAGCAGCCCGCGCACGAACCCGTCCTCGGCGATCTCGTTCACGAAGTAGAGGCGCTCCACCACGCGCGGCAGCGGCCCCAGCTTCGCCCCAACGGCCGAAGAGGACGGGCGCGGCGCGTAGTAGAGCGCGGCCGCCACGCCGATCCCCGCGAGCGCCGCCACCGTGGAGGTGGCCAGAACCACGCCGTCGACGTGGAAGCGGAAATGCCGCAACTCCGGTGCCAGGGCGCCCTCCACGAAGTGCCCGAAGCCGCCCCCCACGTTGAAGAAGCCGAAGAAGATCGCGCCCACGGACAAGATCAGCAACGGCGCGACCATGGACGGAGGCGACTCGTGCGGATCGCTCGCGTGCCCGCCGTGCGAGCCGTGCTCCGGCTCCGCGCCGCCGCGGTACTCGCCGAAGAAGGTGAGGAAGATCGCACGGAACATGTAGAGCGCAGTCATGAAGGCCACCGCAGTGCCGACGAGCCACAGGAACGTGTTGTACTTGTACGCATCCAGCAGGATCTCGTCCTTCGACCAGAAGCCGGCCAGCGGGAAGATCCCGGCGAGCGACAGCGACCCGATGAGGAACGTCCAGTACGTGATCGGCATGCGCTTGCGGAGGCCGCCCATCAGCGGCATCTCAAAGGTGTTCGTCGCGTGGCTCAGCGATCCCGCGCCCTGAAACAGCAGCGACTTGAAGAACGCGTGCGTGAACAGGTGGAAGATTGCCGCCACGTACCCGCCAAGGCCGATCGCCATCACCATGTACCCCAGCTGCGAGATGGTGGAGTACGCCAGCACGCGCTTGATGTCGGTCGCCACAATGCCCATGGACGCGGCGAAGAGCGCCGTGAACGCGCCCACGAACGCGATCGTGGTGCGGACGCCGTCCGGGGCCGCCTCCACCGAGCCGAAAAAGCGCAGCAGCAGGTAGACGCCCGCCGCCACCATCGTCGCGGAGTGGACGATCGAGGAGACGGGCGTCGGCCCCTCCATCGCGTCCGGGAGCCAGAAGTGCAGCGGGAACTGCGCGGACTTGCCCGCCGCGCCCGCGAACAGACCGAGCACGAAACCCGTCAGCACCGGCACGGCGATGTCGCCGGCGTACGCCAGGTGATTGATCTCCGCGATGTCGAACGTGCCAGTGTTCACCCAGATCAGCACGACCGCGATCATGAAGCCGAAGTCGCCGAAGCGCGTCACGATGAACGCCTTCTTCGCCGCCGCTGCCGCGCTCGGCCGGTGGAACCAGAACCCGATCAGCAGGTACGAGGTCAGACCGACCAGCTCCCAGTGGATGAACAACTGCAACAGGCTGGACGCCATCACCAGCCCGAGCATCGACATGGTGAACAGCGACATGAACGCGAAGAAGCGCGCGTACCCAGGATCCCCCGCCATGTACCCGGTCGAATAGATCTGCACGAGCAGCGAAATACTGGTGACGACGACGATCATCACCGCGCTCAGGCCATCGAGACGGATCCCGAACTCAACCTCCAGGTTGAAGAGCATCATCCACGGATGCGGTTGGAAGTCGGCAGGTTCGCCGCCCAGTCCGATGGAAGTGTCCAGCGCCCACATCGCCAGCAGCCACGCGACACCGATCGCGCCGATCGTGAAGCGGCCCGCGAGCAGCGGACGGTCGCGCAGCGCGGCCACGATCACGAGGAACGAGACCAGCGGTGCGGCGTAAATCGCCCAGACGGCGGCTTCGGGGATCGGTGGGAGGAACATTAGATCTTGTTCAGCACTTCACGCGCCACGTGCGTCTTGCCGTCCGGCACCCAGATCGACCGGGCGTCCTTCATGGAACCCACCTCGATCGGCGGGACGATCCGCACAGAGAGCGCCTCCTGGTTGAACACTTCGCGCCACGTCTCGGCCGCATAGCCGTCGGCGACCTCCATGAACTTCACCCACATCGTCCGCTCCCCCTACCCGCGCAGCAGGTTGATGCGATCGAGGTCGACGGTCTCGCGGTGCCGGTACACCAGCACCGCCAGCGCCAGCGCCACGGCCGCCTCC
>JAQCJS010000049.1 GCA_027592975.1 Chloroflexota bacterium | reverse complement strand
CGACTACCTGGGCGGCACGATCCAGGCGATCCCGCACGTCACGAACGAGATCAAGCGCCGCATCCGCGCCGCCGGCACCGCGCTGAAGGCGGACGTGGTGGTGGTGGAGGTCGGCGGCACCGTCGGCGACATCGAGAGCCAGCCGTTCCTCGAGGCGATAAGCCAGATGCGCTACTCCGCGCCGAAGGACGAGACGCTCTCCATCCACGTCACGCTGCTGCCGTACATCGGCTCCACGCGCGAGCTGAAGACGAAGCCGACGCAGCACTCCGTCCGCGAGCTGCGCGCCTTTGGCATCCAGCCGGATGTGATCGTTGCGCGCTCCGACTTCCCCGTGCCGGAAGCGCTGCGCGAGAAGATCGCGCTCTTCTGTAACGTCCAGCGCGAGGCGGTCATCCCGCTGCAGACCGCCGACAGCATCTACGAGGTGCCGCTGATCCTCGAACGGTCGGGGCTGGGCAAGATCGTGACCGAGGCGCTTGCGCTGGGTGACGGCGCGCCGGACCTGGACGAGTGGACGCGGTTCGTGGAGCGCCTGCAGGCACCGAAGCGCTCCGCGCGCATCGGCATCGTCGGCAAGTACGTGGAGCTGCATGACGCCTACCTCTCGATCAAGGAGGCGCTGGTGCACGCCGGCGTCCACCACGAGGCGGAGCTCGATCTGCGCTGGATCCACGCGGAAGACCTGGAGACGAACGACGCCGCGCAGGTGATCGGCGACGTGGACGGCGTGATGCTCTGCCCGGGCTTCGGTGACCGCGGGCTGGAGGGCAAGATCCAGGCCGTCCGCTGGGCGCGCGAGCAGCAGATCCCGTACCTGGGCGACTGCCTCGGCCTGCAGATGCTCGTCGTGGAGTTCGCGCGTAACGTCGCCGGGCTGCCCGAGGCGAACACGACCGAGGCCGACCCGAAGACGCCGTTCCCCGTGATCTCGCTGCTCTCCGAGCAGCAGCAGGTGCACGAGTTGGGCGGCACCATGCGCCTGGGCGGGTACGACTGCACGCTGGTGCCCGGCACGAAGGCCGCTGCCGCGTACGGATCGACCACCGCGCGGGAGCGTCACCGCCACCGGTACGAGGTGAACAACGCCCTGCTGCCGCAGTTGGAGCGCGCGGGCCTGGTGGTTGCCGGTCGTGACGCGGAGAGCGGGCTGGTGGAGATCGTGGAGCTGAAGGATCACCCGTTCATGGTGGGCGCGCAGTTCCATCCGGAGTTCACCAGCCGCCCCAACCGCCCGAACCCGCTGTTCCGCGAGTTCGTTGGTGCCGCGTGCGAGCGCGCCGCGCTGCGCCTCGCCGCCGAAGCCCCGACCACCTCGAGCAGCATCTAGTGGAGCCCACCGTGGCCGACGCACCTCGCGACCTCCCGGAGCGCGGGCGGGGTATCCCCGCCTTCGCGCGCAAGTAACATGGAGTTCTGGCGGCTCCTGCACCTGCTGTCCCTCTGTTTGATGATGGCCGGCGTCGGCGGCACGCTGGTGCCGATCTGGCGCGCCTGGGCGACCGAATCGGTTCAGCGGCGGGCGATGCTCCTTGAAGAGGCCCACCGCAACGAGACGCTGATGCTGCTTCCGGGCACCATCGCGTTGATGTTCAGCGGCTACGCGTGGGCGACGGCCAGCGGCATCAACGTGATCGTGACGTGGTGGCTGGTCGCGCTGCAGGTGCTCACCATGGTGGATCTGTTCATCTTCATCCCGCTCATGGGCGTCGGCCTGCGGCGCGTGCGCTACCTCGCACTTGCGGCCGAGAAGGAGGGCAAGGTGACGGACGAACTACGCGATGCCATGGCAGACAACGTGCCGCTGGTCTTCATTACGCTGATCGCCCTCACCATCCCGGTGATGGTGTGGCTGCCCGTCTTCAAGCCCTTCTAGTCCCCTAGTCCGACCCGGAGCCTCCCATGCAGATCTTCATGGACACCGCGAACATCGACGAGATCCGGCGCGGCGCCGCGCTGGGCGTGGTGGACGGTGTCACCACCAACCCCTCGCTGCTGGCGAAGGAAGGCGTGGAGTACCGCGACCGCGTGCTGGAGATCGCGTCCGTCGTGGACGGGCCGATCTCCGCCGAGTGCATCTCCACGGAGCTGGAGCCGCTGCTGGCGGAGGCACGTCGCGTCGCCGCGTGGCACGACAGCGTGGTGGTGAAGATCCCCATGGGCGAGGTCGGCCTGCAGGCGATCAGGCGGCTCTCCACGGAGGGCATCCGCATCAACACCACGCTGATCTTCTCCGCGAACCAGGCGCTGCTCGCCGCGAAGGCCGGCGCCGCGTACGTCTCGCCGTTCGTTGGTCGTCTGAACGACGCCGGACAGGACGGCCTTGCCGTCATCCGCGAGTCCGTGGAGATCTTCGAGAACTACGACCTGGACTGCGAGGTGCTGGCGGCGAGCATCCGCGGCGCGCGTGACGTGACGGAGTGCGCGCTGGCGGGATCGCACGTCGCCACACTGCCACCCGCGGTGCTGTTCCAGATGATGGGCCACCCGCTGACCGACAAGGGCATCGAGATCTTCCTGCGCGACGCGCAGAAGTACGGCGCGGTGTAGGCGCGTCGGACTGTCGGCGCGGATCGCGTCGGCCCCGGCGGGCCGCGGGAAAGCAGTGTTCACCCCCACTTGCCGTGGGGCGGGCAGATTCGGTAGGATGAGGGGCAGCACCGCGTTCGCGGCTTGCTCCCTCAAACCGCCCCTCGTGAATCCTCATCGCGCAGGGCGTCGCATTTCAGACCAGGCACATCTATGACGAGTTCTCCGCGTGGACGCGACTTGGCGTCCACTGATGCCGCGAATCGACCGCGAGGCCGGCGCCCGGGTGGTGGTCGTGGACGACCCCGCTCCGGTGGCAGTTCCGGGCGGCCCCCGCAGGCCGATGTCTCGCTCGAGGCGATGCCGGATATCGATCCGTCCGTCCCCGTCCTCAACATCTCCGAACTGGAAGACCGCTCCCGCGACGATCTGATCGATCTCGCGGAAGAAGAGTTCGAGATCGAGAACGCGGCGTCCTACGCGAAGAACGAGCTGATCTTCCGCGTCCTTGAGGCACAGGCCGAGCGCAACGGCACCATCTTCTCCGGCGGCATCCTCAACATCGTCGATGACGGCTTCGGCTTCATGCGCGGCGAGCGCCTGCTCCCCGGCCCGAACGATGTGTACGTCTCCCAGTCGCAGATCCGCCGCTTCGGCCTCCGCTCCGGCGACTACGTCACCGGCCAGGTGCGCCAGCCGAAGTCGTCCGAGAAGTACTACGGCCTGCTGCGCGTGGACGCGGTCAACGGCATCGATCCGGAGGAGGCCAAGCGCCGCCCCGACTTCGACAGCCTGACGCCGATCTTCCCGAACCGGATGATGCATCTGGAGACCGAGCAGCACGAGGTTGGCCAGCGCATGGTCGACCTGTTCTCTCCGATCGGTGGCGGCCAGCGCGGCCTCATCGTCTCCCCGCCGAAGGCCGGCAAGACGATGCTGCTGAAGTCGATCGCCCACGGGATCGTGCAGAACCACCCGGAGGCGCACCTGATGGTGCTGCTGATCGGTGAGCGCCCCGAGGAAGTCACGGACATGCGTCGTTCCGTGCGCGGCGAGGTGATCGCCAGCACCTTCGACGAGCCGGTGGAGGACCACACCCGCGTCGCCGAGGCGGCACTGGAGCGCGCGAAGCGCCTGGTGGAGGGCGGCACGGACGTCGTGATCCTGATGGACTCCATCACGCGACTGGCCCGCGCCTACAACACCGCCATGCCCACTAGCGGCCGCACGCTGTCCGGTGGTATGGACCCGATCGCCCTGTACCCGCCCAAGCGCTTCTTCGGCGCCGCGCGAAACACGGAAGAGGGTGGCAGCCTGACGATCATCGCGACCTGCCTGGTGGAGACCGGCTCGCGCATGGATGACGTCATCTTCGAGGAGTTCAAGGGCACCGGGAACATGGAGCTTCGGCTCACCCGGCGGCTGGCGGAGAAGCGCGTCTTCCCCGCCATCGACGTCCTCGGCTCGTCCACCCGGCGCGAGGACCTGCTCTTCGACGCGGACGAGCTGCGCCAGGTCTGGCTGCTCCGTCGCATGGCCTCCATGCTGGAGGAGGACTCCTCCGACGCGGCCGAGCGGATCATCGACCGCCTGTCGAAGACTCAGACGAACGCGGAGTTCCTCGCAACGCTGAAGACAGACGTCATCTAGTCCGCATCGCAGCCCGCGCAGCGCATCGAGGTGCGTGCGGGGGGCGGGCGGCGGCCGGCGCTGCTACCGGAATGTCACGGCCGAACACGAAACAGCGGGCACCTTGTGGTGCCCGCTGTTTCATTTTGCGATGGCACTCGATCAGGCGCGCGTCGCACAGTTGTGCGTCAGGGGGGTTGCCAAGCCTCCCATAGGCGGTGGTAGCCTACCCAAGTCAGATTGGTTGTGAGAGCGCGCACAAAGTGCGTCCCCCGGTGGGGCCGACCAAATCAATCGGACGCGCGGTGCTTCCCAGCCAGCCGCGCCTCTGGCAGCAGAGTGAAGCTCGATCCTTTCGGGGACGGGCAGGGAGAGCGCGCGACACCGGTGACAGGTGACGCACGCGCCGCAGGGGAGCCCGCTCATCCAGGGAACGCTTACCCCCGCGCCGGGGCCGCGACGGAGTCGTCGCCTGCTTCGCGCGAGGATCCATCCCACGGTCTCCACGCCCCGCGAGGCCCTGCGTCGACCGCTGTCGCAGTTCGGCTTCGTGGCCGCGATCTTCGTCGCCGTCCTGGGCCTGGGCTTCTTCCCGATCCAGGTGCCCACCGCCATCACCACTCCCACCGTGCAGGCTTCGCGCCTGTCCCTCCCCGGCCTTGCCGCCGTCGCCTCGCCGGCGACTTCGGACGCCATGGTCTCGCGTGCCGTCCCACTGACGCTGGTCGCGCCCGCGGCGCAGCCCGGCGACGCCATGGTGCGGCCGAGCGAGGCCGTCCCGCGTGACGGCCAACCCACGCCCGTCGCCGGTGCAGCGGGCGACATCGTCCGTGCGGCCGCCGCGCAGCAGACGGATCGCGTGCCCGTGTTCTTCGAGTACAAGGTGCAGACCGGCGACACGGTCTCCGGCGTCGCCAGCCGCTTCGGCATCCGCTCCACCTACGTCACGTGGAACAACGCCGACGTCACGAACGCCAACGCGCTCAAGGTGGGCCAGAGGCTCCAGGTCCCGAGCGTGGAGGGCATCATCCACTCCGTGCGCCTGGGCGAGTCCGTCTCTGAGATCGCGCAGCGCTACGACGCCAACGCGCAGGACATCATTGAGTTCCGCGCGAACGGCCTGCAGGGCGACCCGAACCGGCTGCGCGAGGGATCGCAGATCCTCGTCCCCGGCGGTCGCAAGGTGGAGATCGCGGCCACGATCGCCCCGCCGCGCCAGCCCGCCGCCGCGGTGACCAGCACCGTCCCGAACAGCGCGTGGGCCTGGCCCGTGCGCGGCCTGCTCACCTCGCCCTTCAGCCCCTCGCACCCGCTGGGCATTGATGTCGCGATCCCGGTCGGCACGCCGATCGTCGCCGCGGCCGCGGGCACGGTCAGCTTCGTCGGCGGCAACCCGTGCTGCTCGTACGGCTACCACATCATCATCGACAACGGCGCCAGCTACGAAACGATGTACGCGCACCTCTCCGCCTTTGCCGTGAAGAAGGGCGACAAGGTCGCCGCCGGCCAGCGCATTGGCAGCAGCGGCAGCAGCGGCAACTCCACGGGCCCGCACCTCCACTTCGAGCTGCATCGAGGCGGCCGCGTGCAGGATCCGATGCAGTTCCTCCCGTAGCGGGACGCCTCGCCAGCACCAACGGACGCACGCAGCAGAGCCGCCCGATGGGCGGCTCTGCTGTTTCCTGCTGCTGCGGATGTTCGGGGACTACGCGCGCGGTTCCAGGATCACCAGGCGGCGCTCCTCGCTCGTGCTGCGGCGGGCGATCGTGAAGCGGGTCACGGGCTCCTCCGGCTTCAGCGCGAGCGCCTCCGCAAAGGCCTTCAGTGCCGCCCCGTCGCCGGCCGGGTCGTAGCCCACCGGGATCGTGATCGTCGGCTCCAGCGCGCGGATCGCCTTCGCCGCGTCCGCAGGGGGCAGCGTGTCCGGCAGGCCGATCGGCACGATCACAATGTCCACGTCCGAGAGCAGATCGAGCTGCTCCTTGGTCGGATGCTGCCCAAGCCCACCCAGGTGGGCCACGCGCAGATCCTCCGCCTCGAAGTGCCAGAGCACGCTGCGGAGCGCCTCCGGCGGCTCAGGCAGACGCCCCTCCACCTGGCGCAGGTGCGCACGCACGGACTCGATCAGCACGCCGCGGATCTCGTACTCGCCGGGGCCGTCCAGCACCATCGGCGTGCCGTCCGTGGGCGCGACGCCGCCAACGCCGTTCCGCAGCGGATCCTGGTGGCTGATGGTGATGATGTGCGCGTCCGGGCGTCCCATGGTGCCGCCGATGGACTTGTCGTACGGATCCATCACCACGGCGGCAGCCCGCGTCCGGATGCGCGTCGCGGCATGCCCAAGCCAGGTGATGTCCATGAGGACCTCCGAGGTGAGACCGGGGGAGTGTCGATCCTTCGATTCTATCGACGTGGCGCGGCTGCGGCGAGCCGCAACAGGCGGTTCCGCTAGGTGCGGGCACCCGCGCTGGCCACGGCGAGGCCAGCGCGCGAGGCGCGTACGCCGGACCACTCCAGCACCATCGCCCCCCAGGAGAGGCCGCCGCCGAAGGCGGCCAGCAGCACGCGGTCGCCCGGCTCCAGGCGGCCGTCCGCCTCCGCCTCTGCCAGCGCGATGGGGATCGTGGCGCTGGAGGTGTTGCCGTAGCGATCCACGTTCACGTACACGCGCTCCATGGGCAGGCCCACGCGGTCGGCCATGGCGGTGATGATGCGACGGTTCGCCTGGTGCGGCACGCACAGCGCAATGTCGTCAATGGTCAGGCCGGCGTTC
>JAQCJS010000048.1 GCA_027592975.1 Chloroflexota bacterium | reverse complement strand
GGTGCCGTGGGGGATGTCTTCCTCCGCGTCGCCGAGCAGCGCGAGTTCCCGATGAAGCAGCTCAGGCTCCTCGCGTCGCCTCGCTCCATGGGGAAGCAACTCACCTTCCGCGGCCAGCAGATCACCGTGCAGGACACCACGGAGCAGACGCTGGAGGGCGCGGACATCGTGTTCTGCTCCGCCTCCAGCGCCGTCTCGAAGCAGTGGGGCCCGTGGCTGCGCGCCCGCAACGCCGTGATGATCGATGACGGCTCCGCGTTCCGCATGGACGCGGACGTGCCGCTGGTCGTCCCGGAGGTCAACGGCGACGACCTGGAATGGCACAAGGGCATCGTCTCGATCCCGAACTGCACCACCACGCCGCTGGTCATGGCGCTCAACGCCATGCGCCAGGTCGCGCCGCTGAAGCGCGTCACCGCCGCCAGCTACCAGGCCGTCACCGGCACCGGCGCCGCCGCGAAGGCGGAGTTGCAGGCGCAGGTGGAGGCGATCGGCCGCGGCGAGCCCGTGCCCGCTCCCACCGTGTACCCCGTCCAGATCGCGATGAACGTCCTGCCGCAGGTGGACGACTTCGACGAGGACGACTACACGAAGGAGGAGCTGAAGATGCGCAACGAGACGCGCAAGATCCTCCACCTGGACACCCTGCCCTTCGCCGCCACGTGCGTGCGCGTGCCCGTGGTCGTCTCCCACTCCGAGGCGGTGCACGTGGAGTTCACGAGCGACGCCCCGATCGCGCGGATCATCGAGGCGTTGAAGTCGCAGGCCGGTGTCGTCGTGGGCGAGGATCTGAAGACCTACATGACCCCGCTGCAGGCGGCCGGCGACGACCTGGTCTACGTCTCGCGCGTCCGTCGCGACCCCACCGTGGAGCACGGGCTGGTCTTCTGGTGCGTCACCGACAACCTACGGAAGGGCGCCGCCACCAACGCGATCCAGATCGCGGAGGAGATGTTGCGCCGCAACCTCGTCCCCGGCGCGAAGTAGCGCCGAGGGCGGGCGAGAGCCGGAACGCCCTCACCCCCACCCTCCCCCCGAACGGGGAGAGGGGGCCGGAGGCCCTCACGGCGCTGCCGCCCCAGCCGGGGGATGGGCCGTCCCGCGAGTGCACCTCGGCCAGCGCCCTTCCCTCCCCTCAGCCGTTACACTGTCGCCCTCGCGACGCCTCGGAGGATTCCGACCATGACCGCACCGCTCGGCCGCCTGCTCACAGCGATGGTCACACCCATGACGCCGAGCGGGGACGTGGACCTGGAGGCGACGAAGCGGCTCGCGAAGGCGCTCATCGCCTCCGGCACGGAGGGCATCGTCTCCACCGGCAGCACGGGCGAGGCCGCCACGCTGTCCGAGGAGGAGACCGTCGCGGTGTGGGTGGCGACGAAGGAGGCCGTGGGCCCGGACATCGCCGTGATCGCCGGCGCGACGAACAACGACACGCGCCGCTCGATCCGCCTCGCCCGCGAGGCCGAGCGCACCGGCATGGACGGCGTGCTGATGACCGTCCCCGCCTACAGCAAACCGCCGCAGGCCGGCCTGATCCGCCACTTCACCGCGATCGCGGAGGCTACCAGCCTCCCCGGCATCCTCTACAACATCCCCGGCCGTGCGGCGCTCAACATGCCCACGCAGACCGTGGTCGCGCTGGCGGACGTGCCGAACATCGTCGGCATCAAGGAGGCGAGCGGCGACCTCAACCAGATCGGCGCGATCATCGATGCCACCTCCGCGCACGGAGACAGCTTCCGCGTGTGGTCCGGCAATGACAGCGACACGCTGGCGTTGATGGCGCTCGGCGGCTACGGCGTGGTCAGCGTCGCGAGCCACCTCGTCGGCCGCCAGATCGCCTCGATGATCGCCGCGAGCCTGGCGGGCCGGAACGCGGAGGCCGCCGCGATACACCACCGGCTGATGCCGCTGGTGGACGTGCTGTTCATCGAGAGCAACCCGATCCCCGTGAAGTACGCGGTGAACCTCACCGGCATCGCCGTCGGCGACTGCCGCCTCCCGCTCATCGAGCCGTCCGAGTCCGCCGCGACCCTGCTGCGCGCCGAGCTCGCCCGCCACACGATCGACCTCAAGGCCGCCGTGGGGGTGTAACCCCGCGCTTCAGCTGTAGACCTCGTCAAACAAGATCTGAGCGAACCACATCGCTGGGTAGGTGTTGTCGAGCTTCGCGAGGATGCCGATTTCCTCGAGCGCCGCGACGGCATCTCGGGCTCCTCCGTAGGAGGAGTTCGCGTACGCTTGGACTTTAGGAATCGTCACGAAGATGTCCGACATGATCAGGTCAATGGCTGTCAAGGCCGCTTGGGACTTCGTTCTACTGCGAACCATCTCCGCGTAGCGAGTCCGGAGGGCAGCGAGCTTGCGGACGTGTGCTGTCGATTCAGTCGATTGTTGTTCGACTCCACGCAGAAAGAACGAAATCCATCGCTCCCACTCCCCGTGAGTGCTCACGCGGAGTAGACCCTCCCGATACTCCTCCTCGTTACTCGCGAAGAAGGCGCTCAAGTAGAGCAACGGACGGTCCGCTGTCTTGTGATGGGTTAGATAGAGGGGAATCAGGAGGCGCCCCATGCGCCCGTTCCCGTCCTCGAACGGATGAATAGTCTCAAGCTGGTAGTGCGCAATGGCGCACTCCATGAGCGGAGGGAGCCGAGCGCCCTCCGCTGAGATATACGTTTCCAAATTGTCCATCAGGGGTTGGATGTGTTCGTAAGGAGGGGGGACGAACCGAGCGTCACTTGGGTTCTTGCTGTTGCCGATGACAACCTGCGTTGCTCGGTACTCACCCGGATGGTGGTGATCGCCGCGAGTCCCCTGAAGTAGTTCGGCATGCAGGCCACGCAACAGAACCTGGCTCAGGCCGCGGCCTTGGGCGATCCATTCTTCCCCGAGTTGTAGAGCACGCTGATAGCGAATGACTTCGTTGATGTTCTCGTCGTCAACTGCGTTCCCCGTCGGTGCGGATCCCGATGCTTGCTGTCGGAGCACATCCACGATCTGAGTGTGCGTGCCTTCGATCTGATTACTCCGAACGGCCTCGATTGTGAGCAGAGGGCCGGTGATGAGGCGCTCGTTTGCGATCCCTCTGGCCTCCCCAAGAAACTCTCCGAAGGCACCTCGTGCGCGGTCGAAGAGCATCCAAGTGGTCGATGAGATCTGGATCTCGGGGGGGAGCAGTGATGGCAAGAATGCGGAGCCCCCCGCAATGGGTACCAACGAACCGGGGGAATTCGCAGAGAAGTCCGCTTCGTTCATAGGTTTCAAAATACCATGAATTTTGAAAGGATCTCGGAGAGGATTCCATGGCCTAAAAAGAGAAGAGAAGTAGGCATATGATCCCTATTCAAAATAAGGCCTGAATTGAAGAGTCGATCCACTCGATTGAACCCCTTGAAAACCGTCCCTCTCCCCTCCTGCACCATCCGCCCATGGCGGGCGAGCGACCTCGAGTCGCTGCTGGTGCACGCGGACAGTCCGAGGATCGCGGCGAACCTGCGTGACGTGTTCCCGTCGCCGTACACGCGTGCCGATGGCGAGGCGTGGCTCGCGATCGCGGGTGCGGAGACGCGCGCGACCGACTTCGCGATCGAGGTGGACGGGGCGGCGGTGGGCGGCATCGGGCTGCGGCTGGGCGAGGACGTGGAGCGGCGCAGCGCGGAGATCGGGTACTGGCTCGGCGAGGCGTACTGGGGGCGCGGGATCGCTACGGACGCGGTGGGTGCCCTCACGCGCTGGGGCATCGAGACGTTCGACCTCGTGCGCGTGGACGCGCGCGTCTTCGCGCCGAACGTGGCCAGCGCGCGGGTGCTGGAGAAGAACGGCTACGCGCTGGAGGGTCGCCTGCGCCGGGCGATCGAGAAGCGCGGCGAGATCCTCGATGCCCTCGAGTACGCGTACGTGATCGAGGACGCGCGGTAGGCTGCGCGCGCTGGGCCGCGAGCGGTCGGTCGCGGGCGTCAGGCCTGCTTCGCGCGCTTCGGCTGGTCGCGCTCGGCGACCCACTCGGCCCACGCCTCGCGTGTCTTCGCGCGGGCCTTCTCGAAGCCCATGCGGTCGCCGTAGTACCCGCCGAGGATCGCGGGGAGCACGCGGCTGCCGATCAGCAGGTACGTGCCGTAGAACACCGTCGCCCAGATCAGCCGGTCGCGGAAGAACGGCAGCCACAGCACGATGGCGATCCCCGTGACCGCCGCGATCAGGATGCCGAGGTAGGCGAAGCCGTTCACCCACTTCGATTCGATCGAGCGTTGCACGCGGAGGATGTCGAGCAGATCGCCGGGGACGGCACTCACGGGCTTGCGGCCGGTGCGCCCCGCCGGATCGCACGCCTCGCGGCAGTGGGGGCACAGCTCCGTGTCGCGGCCGATCGGCGTGTAGCAGTTGCCGCAGAAGCGCCCGGCGTTCGGGGCCTGCCCGCGCGAGACTGCAACGATGTGGTCCTCCAGCGCCTGGCTGAAGATCGGGCAGCCGTCGTCCGGGCGGTATCGCACGTCGTTCGGGTCGTCTAAGCTCATGCGGCGCTCCTGCTCAACCATGTGGCGAGGCCGGCCAGCACCGCGGCGGTCTCGCCGTGGTACACCGCCGCGCGGCCGGAGGGCGAGGGCATCACCCAGACCTCGGCGCCCTCCAGCGCGGGCACGGGCTGGGGGCCCCACGCGCGGGCGCGCCATGCGCGAGGGTAGACCGTGCCGAACGAGCGTGTGGAGGTGAAGCAGACGGCGCGCGGCCGCGCGCCGGCGATGCGCGTACGGAAGTCCGGCACGGCCTCCGCCAGCTCTGCGTCGCTGATGCCCGTGGAGTCGGTGAGCACGCGCTTCACCACGTCAGTGAAGCCGATGCGGAACGGGCTGGCACCGGTGGCGGGAGCATCGGCCAGGCCGGCGTCGTCCTCGGGCCCCACGGTGCGCGCAACCAGCGGGGATGCGGAGAGCGTGCGCCAGAAGGCGTTGCCGGGGTGGCCGTAGTAGTGGCCGCGCTGCGCGGATCGCTCCCCCGGGTTGATGCCGACGAAGACGAGGTCGAGGCCGGGGGCCAGCAGGTCCGGCAGCGTGCGCAGCCCGGCGTCCGTGGGCCGGGGCGTCGGGATCACGGGGTGATCTTGGTCCATGCATAGGTCGGATCGCCCAGCGCCACGCCGAGCCAGAGCGTGATCATGGAGGCGCCCAGGATGAACAGCGAGAAGCCGAACGACTTCTGGCGCGCGCGCTCCAGGTCGAAGCGGGCGTCGCGCAGCGCGTCGGCGCTCATCGAGAAGGGGTCGTCCTCCGCCGCGATCACCTGGTCGGAGAGTGTGGCAATGCGGCGGCCGTGCCGGTACATGTGCACGAAGATCAGGATCACGAGGATCGTGAACACCATCATCTTGATCACGAAGATCGATCCGAACCGGTACTCCTCGGGTGCGGCGCGGATGCTTTCCGGGACGGTGACGTAGTACTGGTACAGGCCGGTCACCAGCAGCGTCACGATCGCGATCCCGGCGAGCATCCCGAAGCGCGCGGCGACCACGCGCGTGACCGCGCGCCTCAGCTTCTCGTTGTCGTCGATGATCCACGTCGCCGGGATGACAGCGAGGAACATCAGGATCTGTGGCCCCACAAGCACCGCCGCGGCGGTGACGTGGATCGCGATGGAGATCGTGCCCATCAGGTGTGTCCGCCTTCTAGATCGACGCGCCGAAGATGTCGCGCGTCACGATTGCCTGGTCCCGCTCCGGGCCGACCGAGATCATGTCGATGGGCGCGCCCAGGATCTGCTCCACGCGGCGGACGTACTGCCGCGCCTCCGCGGGCAGGTCGCCCAGCGTGCGGACGTCCGTGACGTCCTTCTTCCAGCCCGGCAGATCCTCGTAGATCGGTTTCACGCGGAGGGCCTCGTTCAGCGTGGCGGGGAGCGTGGTCACGCGGTGGCCGTCCACCTCGTACGCAACGCAGACCTTGATGCTGTCGAACGCGGAGAGCGAGTCGAGGCGGGTGAGGGCGACGGAGGTGACGCCGTTGAACCGCGCGGTGTAGCGCGCCAGGACGCCATCGAACCAGCCGACGCGCCGCGCGCGACCGGTGGTGGTGCCGTACTCGGCCGTGCCGGCGGCGCCGCCCACGCCCTCGCGCAGCATCTCCATCTCCGGGCCGTCAATGATCTCCGTGGGCATCGGGCCGTTGCCGACGCGCGTCTGGTAGGACTTGTAGACGCCGACCACCCGCTCGATCGCCGTCGGTCCGAGGCCGATGCCGATCGCGCCGCCCGCGGCGACGGAGGTCGGCACGGAGGACGTGACGTACGGGTACGTCCCGCTGTCCAGGTCCAGGAGCGAGCCCTGTGCGCCCTCCAGCAGGATCATCTCACCGCGCTCGTCCGCGTCTTGCACGAAGGAGATCGTGTCCGTGACGAAGGGGCGCATCTTCTCCGCGTAGCCCAGGTACTCCTGCAGCACCTCGTCATAGTCCAGCGGCTCCACGCCGTAGAGACCGGTGAGCAGGCGGTTCTTGTACTCAAGGGTGTGCGTGAGCTTCCACTCGAACGTCTTGCGGTCGATGAGATCGGCGACGCGGATGCCCAGGCGGCCCACCTTGTCGTGGAACGCCGGCCCCGTGCCCGTGCCCGTGGTGCCGATGGCCAGGTCACCGCGCAGCGCCTCGTCCGCACGGTCGATGATGCGGTGCCACGGCATGATGATGTGCGCGTGCTGGCTGATCAGCAGCCGCGCGGTGCTGACGCCGCGCTCGGAGAGCATCGCGATCTCCGCCAGCAACTTCGCCGGGTCGATGACCACGCCGTTGCCGATGATGCAGGTCTTGTCGCCGCGGAAGATGCCCGCCGGCACCAGGTGCAACGCGAACTTCCCCTGCTCGTTGATGATCGTGTGGCCTGCGTTGTTCCCGGCGGAGTACCGGGCGATGACGGAGCAGTAGCGGGAGTGGAAGTCCACCACTCGGCCCTTGCCCTCGTCGCCCCCCTGGCCACCGATCACGACAACTGCGGGCATGACGATCTCCGGCGGGACGCGGTTGAAAGCGCCGATGAGCACAAGTGATGGGGGTCGCGCAACGCGCGGACCCACGAGATCATACCCTGACGGCCTGTTTGAGGGGGAGCGGATGCCCGGATCGAAGTGGATCGAGCGCACCGGTGGCCAGATCGAGGCCTTCCCACGCCCCTCGCGCCCCGGGCGGTGGGCGCGGGCGCGGG
>JAQCJS010000047.1 GCA_027592975.1 Chloroflexota bacterium | reverse complement strand
GGGCTGGAGCGTGAAGGGGCCGGTCGCGGGTGGGATCAGCACGCCCACGGCCCACTCGTAGCCGTCCGGGTCGCGCACCAGCACCTCGCGCCAGCCGTGGCCCTTGTCCGTCGGCGGCACGGCCACCTCGGCGCGCGCGGTGAGGGCGCGCTGGTAGACAGCGTCGGGGTCGACGCCCAGCACGCGGATCTGCGCGCCTACGCCCCTCGGTGCGTCGGAGGCGAGCACGGGCGTCCACGGGTGCGTGTCGTGCGTGTGATCGGCGTGCAGCATCACCTCCGCCGGCCCGAAGCGCACCGCTGCAAAGTCGATGTCGCGGTAGTGGATCTCGGCGCCGAGGACATCGCGGTAGAACGCGACGGCGCGCTCTGTGTCGCGCACGATCAGGTTGACCGACAGCGACGGCAGCAGCGCGCCGTACCGGAAGCCCGGCATCCACGGCACCATGCCGTCCGGGCGCAGCCTCGTGCCCATCGCTACGCCTCGCCGCCGGCGGGGAGGCGCTCCATCTCGCGCAGGGCGCGCACCTGGCCGGCGTGGTCGCGGTCGTGGCTGACGAGGATCTGGAGGTAGCGGAGTGGCGTGCGCGTCGATCCGTCCGGTCGCGGGATCTCCACGGCGAGGTCTGCGTCCGTCAGGCGGCGCAGGAGCGACTCCGTGGGGCGGCGCGCCTGTTTGATCCATTCGATGAGCAGCGCGGGCGTCGTCATGTGCACGGGGCGCTCGCGCGGGGAGTCCGTGGTGACCTTGCGTCCGTCCAGCGCCTGGTCGATCGTCCGTCGGAAACGGTCCTCGACCATGCCGATGTGCCACAGCACTTCGAGGATCGACCAGTGATCCTCGTCCTCATCGCTCTCGCGGACGGGCTTGTGGTCAAACTCGGCCTGGGTGACGCCGTTCAGCGCCTCCAGCAGTTCGGCGCGCGCGTCCTGGAGTTGCTGCGTGATCTGGTCGATGTCGCTCATGTGCGGTCCCCCGGGGCGCAGCATACCCCGGCGCGCGCGTGGGCGCTGCCGCCGAGCCGCTAGTCCTCGACCAGCCGCTTCAGCAGCGCCCGCAGCCGAGGCGACCGCGCGATCTCGCCGCGTAGCGCGGCGATCTCCCGCTCGTTGACGATCAGCGGACGCTGCTCCAGGTGGCCCTCCTCGTCATAGGCGACGAAACGGACTGCGCTCTGGCCCTTGCGCTCGCCCAGCTCGTAGTGGAGGAGCTGGATGGACGGCGCAGGCCGCCCTCGATCGCGGCCTCTTCGGTCACCTGGCCGCTGCCCCAGGGCAGCGTGAACGCTCGGGGAATCCGACGGTCGGGCACGGCATACCTCCAATCATCGCACGTCGCGATGGCTGTCATGGTACGACGGCCGTGATAGGGGCCGCGGTCTCGGTGCTACGGGCGCGCGGTGCGATCCGCGATTTTCGCGCACGCGGTTGCGAGGCGCTTCGCCGCATCCACCAGGTCGTCCTGACCGACCCACGAGAACGCTAAGCGCATGTGATCGCCGGAGTCCACGCGGTCCGGGAAGAAGCCGTAGCCCGCGGCGGCGATCAGCCCCTCCGCGATGGCGGCCTGCTGCACCTCGCGCCCGTCGAGGCCGCCCTGCAGCTCCACCCAGAGGAAGAAGCCGCCGTGCGGGCGGCGGAACTTCACGTACGCCTCGCAGTGGTCGCGGAGCGCGTCGCACAGCGTGTCCAGCTTGGCGAGATAGACCTTCCGCATCGATTCGATGTGGCGGTCGAGGTTCCCGTCCTTGCAGAACTCGAAGAGCATCTTCTGCAGCAACGGGCTGTTGCCCATCTCGAAGCGGACGCGGGTCACGCGATCCAGCACCTCCGGGGTCGCGTGGATCCAGCCGACGCGGAGACCGGTCGCGATGATCTTGGAGAAGGTGCCCACGGTGATCACGCCGTGGCACTCGGAGAGCGCGGAGAGTGCGGGCGGGTGATCCCAGCCGGGGAAGTACAACTCACCGTACGCGTCGTCGTCGAGGACGAACGCGCCGTGGCGCGCGGCGACGCGGATCATCTCCTCGCGCCGTGGGAGCGAGAGCGTCACGCCCATGGGGTTGTGGAAGTTGCTGATCGTGTAGATCAACTTCACGCGCTTCCCCTGCGCCTTCAACTTCTCGATCAGCGGCTCCAGGTCGTCCACCAGCATGCCGTCGTTGTCCATGCCGATGGGCACGATCTCGGCGGAGTGGCCGCGGAATGTGCGGAGTGTGCCGGAGAAGGTGGGGGCTTCCGTGATGATCACGTCGCCGGGGGTGATGAACGCCGCGCAGATCTGGTCGATCGCTCCGGCGGAGCCATTGGTCAGCAGGAAGTGCTCCGGGCCGACCTTGAAGCCGCGGTCGCGGGTATAGCGGGCGGCCAGCTGCGCGCGTAGCGGCTCGTAGCCCTCCGGGCCGCCGTAGCGCAGCGGGCTGTCGTCCAGTGCGTCCGTGTCCACGGCGCGTGCCATCGCCTCGGCCAGCGCCATGCGCGGCAGGGTGATGGGGTCAGGGATGCCGCCGCCGAGGGTGATCGGCGGGACGATGGACTGGATAGAGGTCGCCATGCCCCAGTCGGTCGCGGAGCCCGTGGTGAGGTACTTCGCCGCGGCGCTGGTCAACGTGTCGAGGTCGCGACCAGCCCAGAGCTTCGCGATCTCGTCGGCAAGCGTACGAGTCGATTCCGCCGTCACGAGTCCCGTCCTTTGACTCCCGTTGACCCGGGGTACCCCGTTCGGAATCCGCCCATCCTATGTCGTGCGAAATCGCCCGGCAACACCGCCGTGCGCCCACATCCCGGGCGTACCGTACCCATCCGTCAGCCGCGAGATGGCAGCGCCCCCGCCGCGACCTCAGCGAGGCCCTCGGCGAACGCTGCAATCGCGGCCTTCAACTCCTCCGGCGGCAGCACCGCGAACACCAGCCGCAGGCGATCCTCGCCTCCGCCGTTGGGGTAATAGCCGGTGCCGGGGGTGACCGCCACGCCATGCCGCGCGGCGGCGGCGGTGACGGCTTCCGCGGTCAGGCCGGGCGCCAGGTGCAGCCAGTGGAAGAACCCGCCCGCCGACTTTCGGAAGGTCAGGTAGGGCTCCGCGAGGTCCACCAGCATGGCCGCGCTCAGATCGCGCCGCTCGCGGTACATCTCCCGCAGCATCGCGACGTGCGGGTCGTAGGCGCCGGATTCCAGGTACTTCAGGATGGTGCGGTGCAGGAACGGAGACCCGCCGTTGTCGAAGCGTGCGAACGCGAGCCGCTTGATGATCGAGGGTTGCGCAACCACCCAGCCGACGCGGAGGCCGGTGGCGATGGTCTTCGAGAACGTGCCGCAGCGCATGATCCCGTGCCCCTGCGCGATCGAGAAGAGCGAGGCAGGCGGCGGGCCGTCCAGGTCGATGCCCGTGTAGGCGTCGTCCTCCAGGATCAGCACGCCGTGATCGCGGGCGATGCGCACCAGCGCCTCGCGCCGGGCTGCCGGGAGCGTGCTGCCGGTGGGATTGTCGTAGTTCGCGGTGATGTAGATGAGCTTGGCCTGGTGCCCGGTCATCCGGCGCGTCTCCAGGACGCGCTCCAGCGCGGACATGATCATGCCGTCGTCGTCCTGTGGGACATCGATCACCACGCCGCCACGGGCGCGGAAGGTGCGGATGGCGCCGGGGTAGGTGGGCGCGCCCGCGACCACGATGTCGCCGGGGGAGATGAACGCCGCCGCGATGTTGTCAATGCCCTGCGCGCTGCCTGCCGTGAGCGTGACGTGCGCGGAGGTCACCTCCAGCCCCGTCTCCGCCGTCTGGCGGGCGGCGATCCATGCGCGCAGCGGCTCGTAGCCCAGCGAGCCGCCGTAGGTCAGCGCGGCACCTGGATCCTCCGCCAGCGCGGCGCGCGCGGCGTCCGCCAGCGCCTCCCACGGCAGGGTGGCGCGATCCGGGACGCCCGCGTTCAGGTCGTACGGGAGCGGGGAGAGCGAGGTGGGCGGCGGGAGGCGACGAACCGCAGGCGCCAGGAGCGCCTCGATCGCCGCGTCGCCAAAGCCATCCCCCGTGTCGGTCATGGTTCGCAAGCCTACGGGTGCGGCCGGTGCAGGACAAGCAGGCGCGATCCGGGCGGCCTGGGCAGGACAGCGCGCCTCGCCTCAGGCGATACTCTCGGACGCCCGGAGCACCGGGCGCAGGAGGTGTGTATGCCCGATCCGCTGGTCGTCGTGTCCGTCGAGGGGGGCGTGGGGCGTCTCCGCCTGAACCGCCCCGAGAAGCGCAACGCCCTGAACGTCGCCCTCTCCCGCGCGCTTGCCGAAGGCATGGCACGCCTGGACGACGACCCTGCGGTCGGCGTCATTGTCATCGAGGGCACGGACGGCTCCTTCTGTGCCGGCGCAGACATGGAGGAGGCGCTGGCCGCGGAGGATCAGCACGTTATCCACGCCAGCGGCCCGGATCGCGTCACCCGCCGCGTGGAGGCCTCGCCCAAGCCGGTGATCGCCGCGATCGACGGGCCGGCGTACGGCGCGGGGGCGCTGCTGGCCTGCGCCTGCGACATCCGGGTCGTCTCCGACCGGACGCGCTTCCGCTTCCCCGGTGCCGAGTACGGTCTGGTCGTGGGCGCAGTGGTGCTGCCTCGCCTCGTGGGGCCGGCTCTGGCGAAGGAACTGATCTTCACCTCGCGCGTGGTGGAGGCGGAGGAGGCGGTGCGCATCGGCCTCGCGAACCGCGTCGTGCCGTCCGAGGAGCTGCCGGCGATGGTGGACGAGATGGCGCGGACGATCGCCGCTGCCTCGCCGCTGGCGCTCCACTGGTCGAAGGCCACGATCAACGCGGCGGTGAGCGGTGCGGACGCGGACGCGCTGGAGCGGCAGGCCGACATGCTGCTGCGCGGCGGCGAGGATCACGTCCGCCGGTTCACCATCGCCACGCAGCGCGTGACGGGCCGCGGCGCCCCGCGGTGACCGAGGCCTCCGGCTTCGACGTCGCCGCCGACCTGGCCGCGCAGGTCGTGGCCGGACTCACGGCGCGCGGGCTCACGCTGGCAACAGCCGAGGCGAGCGTCGGCGGGATGATCGGGCACCTGGTCACCAACGTCCCGGGTGCCTCGCGCTGCTTCGTGGGCGGCATCGCGCCGTACGCGCGCGGCCCGAAGATCGACCTGCTGGGCGTGGACGGCGACCTGCTGACGACCGAGGGATCGGTGAGCGCGCCCGCCGCGATCGCCCTCGCACGGGGCGCGCGCGAGGCGATGCGCACGGATGTCGCGATCGCGGAGACGGGCGTGGCGAGCGAGACCGGCAACCCGCTGCGCCCGGCCGGCATGTACCTCGTCGCGATCGCCGCGCCGGACTTCGAGCGCGTGATGCGCTGCCAGTTCACCGGCACGCGCGAGGAGAACAAGCGCCAGGCGAGCGAGGCCGCGCTGCGGCTGGTGCTCGACTATCTCGATGAGACCAACGGTGAAACGCGTGGGCCGACGGCGTAGGCTGGCGGGAGCGGACGGGCCGCCCCTCGGGCGGGTTGACGGGGGTACTGATGAGCGACGCGACGATCGAGATGCTCGGCGGCTTCGAGGCCTGCCACGGACTGACGCAGATGGCCGCGGTGCCGGGCGACCGCGCCTTCGCGCTGCCGGGGGACGAGGCGGTCTGGGGGCGTGACCGCCCCTTCACCGTGGAGCACTTGCGCCTGGAACTGGAGCCCGACGTCGCGCATCGCAGTGTGCGCGGCGTGGCGACCACCACCTTCCGCCCGCGTAACGACGGCCTGCGCGAGGCCGTGTTCGACGCGATCGATCTGGAGGTGGAGTCCGTCACGGACGAGGCGGGCAAGGCATTCGCGTTCCGCACCGGCGACCGCACGCTCACGATCGATCTCGGCCGCGCGCGGCCCTCGACGCGGTCGATCACCACCGTCGTCACCTACCGCGCGACCCCGCGCCGGGGCCTGTACTTCAACGCGCCGGACAAGGGCTACCCGAACCGCCCCGTGCAGGTCTGGACGCAGGGCCAGGCGGAGGACAGCGCCTGCTACTTCCCCTGCTTCGACTTCCCGGGCGAGAAGTTCACCACGGAGATGCTCGCCACCGTCCCCGCCTTGTGGTTCGCGCTGTCCAACGGGCGGCTCGTGGAGGTCACGGAGAACAAGCGCCGCAAGACGAAGACCTACCACTGGGCGCAGGAGATCCCGCACCCCGCCTACCTCGTCACGCTCGCGGCGGGCGAGTTCGACGAGGTGGTGACGCACGCGCAGATCCCCGGCGGCGGCGACGTGCCGGTGCAGTACTACGGCGCGCCGGGCACCTCGGCTGACCTGGAGCGCGCGTTCGGGCGGACGCCGGAGATGGTGCGCTTCTTTGCGGACAAGATCGGCGTGGACTACCCGTGGGCGAAGTACGCCACGGTCGCCGTGGCCGACTTCATCTTCGGCGGCATGGAGAACACCTCCGCCACCACCATGACCGACACGCTGCTGCACGACGCCCGCGCGCACGAGGACGTCCTGGAGCAGTGCGACTCGATCACCGCGCACGAGCTGGCGCACCAGTGGTTCGGCGACCTGCTCACCTGCCGCGAGTGGTCGCACGGCTGGCTCAACGAGTCGTTCGCGACGTACTTCGATTCGCTGTTCGTGGAGCACCACCGCGGGCACGACGCCTTCCGCTACGACGTCTCGCAGAAGGCGTCCCACTACTTCGAGGAAGACCGCCGCGACTACCGCCGCTCGATCGTGGAGAACATCTACCGCGAGCCGATCGACATCTTCGACCGCCACCTCTACGAGCGCGGATCCGTCGTCCTCGACATGCTGCGCACGGAGCTGGGCGACGAGCTGTGGTGGCAGGCGATCAACCGTTACGTCACGCAGCACCGCGCCAGTGACGTGCTGACGCACGACCTGCAGCGCGCGATCGAGCAGGCCACGGGACGCAACATGGACGCGTTCTTCCAGCAGTGGGTCTGGAAGGGCGGCCACCCGGAGTTCAAGGCCAGCACCGCCTGGGACGGCGCGACGAAGATCCTCACGGTCACGCTGAACCAGACGCAGAAGGCCGAGGGGCTGACCTCGGTCTATCGCGTGCCGATGGAGATCGGCCTGATGGTGAACGGCAACTTCGAGCGCCACGTGGTGCGCGTGGTGGACGCGGCACATGCCTTCCTGTTCAAGCTCGGTGCGGAGCCCACGTTCGTCGCGGTCGACCCGGCGGGCCGCGTGCTGAAGACGCTGGACTACACGCCGGGCGAGAGCCGGCTGAAGGCGCGCCTCACCGGCGACCCGGAGGCGGTCGGTCGTATCGAGGCCGCGAAGGGCCTCGCGACGCTCGGATCGCCGGGGGCGATCGAGGCGCTGCGCACGGCGCTGCGCAACCGCCGCGACCTGGAGATCGTGCGCGCGGAGATCGCGACCGCGCTGGGCCGCGCGAAGAGCGATGCC
>JAQCJS010000046.1 GCA_027592975.1 Chloroflexota bacterium | reverse complement strand
CACTTTCGCGAGGACATAAGTCCGTCCGGCGGCCCGAACGACACCGCGATCACCCTCATCAGTGGGGCGTCGATCCGCAATACTGGATCGTGACTCGATCGTGAACCGGGAGTGCCATGCGGGCGGTCATCCTCGGAGCCAGCGGATACATCGGCAGCCACCTGGTGCCGCGCCTCGCCGCACGGGGGGTGGAGGTGCGTGCGGTCGCGCGCAACCTCCCCGCGCTCGAGGCGCGCGGCTGGGGCGTCGAGTGCGTCGCGGCGGACGTGCTGCGGCCGGAGACGCTGGACGCGGCGCTCGCGGGGGCGGACACGCTCTACTATCTCGTCCACTCCATGGGCAGCGGCGCGGACTTCCCGCGGCTCGACCGGGCGGGGGCGAGGAACGTTCGACGCGCCGCAGAGCGCGCTGGCGTGCGCCGCATCGTCTATCTCGGCGGCCTCCAGCCGCCCGGCGACACCTCCGCGCACCTGGAGTCGCGCGCCGAGACCGGCGAGATCCTGCGGGACGGGCCGATCCCGGTGACGGAGTTGCGCGCCGGGATCATCGTGGGGGCGGGCAGCGCGGCCTTCGAGGTGATCCGCGACCTCGCCTTCCACCTGCCAGTCATGGTGACGCCCCGCTGGGTGCGATCCCGCACCCAGCCGATCGCGCTGGACGACCTGCTGGAGTACCTCGTCCGCGTCGCCGAGGAACCGGCCGCCGCGGGGCGGACGTTCGATGTTGGCGGGCCGGAGGTGCTCTCCTACGCCGACATGATGCAGGAGTTCGCCCGCGTCACCACGGGGCGGCGGATCACCATCATCCCGGTGCCGGTTCTCACGCCCCGCCTGTCCTCCTACTGGCTGGATCTGGTCACGGCCGTCCCCGCGAACGTCGCTCGCCCGCTGATCGAGGGGCTGCGCCACGACCTGCTCGCGGACGATGCCGCGATCCGCGCGCTGATCCCGATCGAACTGCGCAGCTATGCGGAGGCGGTGCGCCGCGCGCTGGAACTGGAGCAGTCTGAGGCTGTGCCCGCCCGCTGGACCGAGGGCGCCATGGCCTACCGCGGACAGCGGCCGGACATCGCGTACTACTCGCGCAGCGCGGGCGCCTCGGTCGAGGTGGATGTGCCTCTCGATGCCGCGTGGAGCGCGATCGCGTCGGTGGGCGGGCGCGCGGGCTGGCCCTCGTACGACTGGCTGTGGCGCATGCGCGGCATCCTGGATCGCGCCGTCGGGGGGCCGGGGATGCGCCGCGGGCGCCGACACCCCACGGAGGTGCGCACCGGCGACACGATCGATTGGTGGCGCGTCGCGGCGATGGAGCCGGGCCGCCGGCTCACGCTTGTCGCGGAGATGCGCGTCCCCGGCACGGCCGTGCTCGAACTGGAGGCCACGCCAATCGATGAGGGGCGCACGCGCATCACGGCGACCGCCTACTTCCACCCGGCCGGGCTCTGGGGGCTGCTGTACTGGATCGCGCTGATCCCCGTGCACCGGCGGATCTTCCAGACGCTGGCCGAAGGCCTGGCGCGCCGCGCGCAGTCGCGCGCCGCACAGGCGCGGTAGCGCACATGCTCACCCTCCCCAGCGTCATCGACCAGCTCATCGAGTGGCCCATCGTCCCCTCGTTCACCCGGATCGGGTGCGCCGTGCGGCGTCGGGTCGCGCGATGGCGGCCACTGGAGACCTACGACCTGCACGGGCGGGTCGCGCTGGTCACCGGCGCCACCTCCGGCATCGGCCTCGCCACGGCCGAGGCGCTCGCGATGATGGAGGCGCACGTCATCCTGCTGGGCCGCGATGCCGCGCGGACGGAGGCGGCGCACCGGGAATTGGTGGCGCGCACCGGCAGCCAGCGCTTCTCCACCGTGATCGCGTCCATGGATGACGCGGCCGCCGTGCGCCGCGCCGCCGCCGAGGTGATCGCCGCGCACCCGCGCCTCGACATCCTCGTGCACAACGCCGGCGCGCTCGTGGGCGAGTACCGGCGGTCGCCCATGGGGGTGGAGGAGACCTCCGCCGCGCAGGTCGCGGGGCCGTTCCTGCTCACAGGGCTGCTGCTGGACCGGCTGGCCGCGGGCGCGCCCGGGCGCGTGATCACCGTGGCCTCCGGGGGCGCCTACCTGGTCCCGCTCACCGTGTCCGGCCTCGACCCGGCACCCGAGGCGTTCGATGGCGGCGCGCAGTACGCCCGCGCCAAGCGGGCGCAGATCACGCTGGCCGAGCTCTGGGCGGCGCGGACGCCGGGTCGAGGCGTCGTGTTCCACTCGATGCACCCGGGGTGGGTGGACACGCCCGGCCTTGCGGAGTCGTTGCCGCGCTTCCGGGCGCTGCTGCGTCCCCTCCTGCGGACGGCAGACGAGGGCGCGGATACGATTGCATGGCTCGCCGCGGACGATGCCGGCGCGCGGGGACACGGTGCGTTCTGGTTTGACCGGATGCCGCGCGCATCACATCGGCTCGCGCGCACGCGGGCGGCAGACACCTCCCAGCGCCGCGAGCGGCTCTGGGCATGGTGCGAGGAGACGAGTGGCTGGTCGTTCGCCTCGGCGGGCGGGACACAGGGCCGGTAGTGGATATCGCAATCATCGGCGGGGGTGTCAGCGGCCTGGTGGCTGCGTACCTTCTGCGGCGCACGCATCACGTCGAGCTGTTCGAGCAGCGTGAGACGGCGGGCGGGCACGCGAACACGGTCGTGGTGCCGGATCCGCGCGGGGGCGAGCTCCCGCTGGATGTCGGATTCATCGTCTACAACGAGCGCACCTACCACGTCTTCTCCCGCCTGCTCCGGGAACTGGGAGTGGAGACGCAGCGCTCCGACATGTCCTTTGGCGTCCGCTCCGAGGATGACGACTTCGAGTACAGCAGCCGCGGCTGGCGCGGCTACATGGGACATCCGCGCAACCTGCTCAACGTGCGGCGTGCGCTGATGGGCCTGGACGTGCTGCGCTTCCAGCGCAACGCGCGCGCCGTGCTCCGCCACGACACGCTGCACGACATGCCGTTCGAGGAGTACCTGAGGCGCGGCCGCTACACGCGCGATTTCCGTGAGCGGATCATCGTCCCGCTCATCGCCTCCACCTGGTCCAACGCGCCGGCAGACGTGCTGGCGTTCCCCACCAACTACCTGTTCCGCTTCCTGGAGCAGCACGGCGTGCTGGCGCTGCACAGCATCCCGGAGTGGCGCTGGGTCGTGGGCGGCGCCCGCCGGTACGTCGAGGCGATCCTGAAGCACCTGGATCCCGCGGACGTGCATCTGGGCACGCCGATCGCGGGGGTCACGCGGCAGCGAGGCGGCGCCTGCGTGGCGCTGCCCGGCGGCGAGGAGCGGCACTTCGACGCCGTGATCCTCGCCTGCCACGCGGATCAGGCGTTGGCACTCCTCGGCGACGCCTCGGGCGAGGAGCGTGAGGCGCTGGGCGGGTTCACCTACGCGCCCAACCACGTGGTGCTGCACACGGACGAGCGGGTGTTGCCGCGACGCGAATCGATGCGCGCCGCGTGGAACTACCACCGCATCGAGCACGAGGGCTTCCCGAAGACGCTCACCATGAGCTACGACCTGACCCGCCTGCAGCGGCTGCCCGGCGATACCACCTACTGCGTCTCCGTGAACCCGGGCGACCGCATCGACCCCGCCCGCGTGATCGCCTCGTTCCAGTACGCGCACCCGGTCTACTCGCTGCGCACGCTGGAGGCGCAGCGCCGCGTGGAGGCGCTCCAAGGGCGGCAGCAGACCTACTTCGCCGGTGCGCACCTCGGCTACGGCTTCCACGAGGACGGCGCGCGCTCCGGCGCGGCGGTCGCCGAGCGACTGGGCGTGCCGTGGTGAGTGCGGACGCCGCGAGGCAGGCGGGCGGGCTGCGCTCGCACCTCCTCGCGGGGACGATCCGGCACCGCCGCGACCGCCACACGACCTACGATTTCACGCACCACGTCTGGTACCTCGCGCTCGACCTCGATGAACTACCGGAGGTGGATCGGCGGCTGCGGCTGCTCTCGTTCAACCGCCGGAACCTCCTCGAACTGCGCGACGCCGATCACCTGGAGCGCGGGCACGCGGGGCTGCGAGGCGCGGTGGACGGGCGGCTCCGCGTGCATGACCTCGATCCCGCGCGGACGCGCGTCACGCTGATTGCCTACCCGCGGGTCGCCGGCTACGTGTTCAACCCCGTGTCGTTCTATCTCTGCCACGACCAGGCGGGCGTCCTGCGCCTCGTGCTTGCGGAGGTGCACAACACGCACGGTGGCCGCGAGGTCTACGACTTCCTGCCGGCGGGGGAGGGCGGCCCGGTGTTCCGCGGCACGCAGGACAAGCGGATGTACGTCTCCCCGTTCATCGCGCCGGACGCAACGTACGAGCTGCTGGTCTGGGAGGACGCCGAGCGCCTGTCGATCTCGATCCGCGAAGCGGAGGGCGGCGAGGCAGCGCTCTTCGCGCGGCTGCAGGTGCGCCGCGTCGCGCTGACGAACCGCAACATGCTGCGGCTGCTCGCCCGGGACCCGCTGGTGCCGCTGAAGACCAGCGCGCTGATCTTCTGGCACGCCATCCGCCTGTGGTGGCGTGGCGTGCCGTGGCAACGCTACCGCCGCCCGCGCTAGCGCCTCGTCACGCCTCGGTCGCGTGCGGATCCACGAGGTGCGCGAGCGGCTCACCGGCGAGGTATCGGCGCAGGTTCGCGCAGAAGATCTCGGTCGCGCGCTCGTAGTAGCGATCCGTGCCCGCGGAGATGTGCGGCGTCATGACGATGTTCTCCAGGTCCCACAACGGCGAGTCGGCCGGCAGCGGCTCCTGCCCGAATACGTCCAGCGCCGCCCCCGCGATCCCTCCGGATCGGAGCGCCTCGATCAGCGCGGGCTCGTCGATCAGCGGGCCGCGGCCGACGTTGAGGAGCACGGCCTCCGGCCGCATGGCCCGCAGTGCGGCGGCATCGATCATCCCGCGCGTCTGCGCCGTGAGCGGGGCCGTGAGCACCACGTAGTCGCTCTCCGCCAGCAGGTGATGCAGCATGTCCGGCGGCAGCGCCGTGTCCACCAGTGGGTGGCTCGGATTCGTGGCGAACGACCGGCGCATGCCCATCACGCGGCAGCCCAGCGCCCGCGCCCGCCGCGCCACCTCGCCGCCGATGCTGCCAAGGCCCACGATGCCCACGGTCGCCCCGTCCACCTCGCGGGGCATGTAGCGGCGCCACGCGTGCTCGCGCTGGGCGTGGAATGCGCCCGGCCATCCCTTCGCGAACATCAGCATGCATCCGATCACCCACTCCGCGATCGGCCCCGCGGACATCTCCCCGATGTTCACGAACGAGACATCGCCGATGCGCGCCGGGTCGACGCGCTCGAACCCGACGTGCGTCAGTTGCACCCAGCGCAGGTGCGGCGCCGCCGCTGGAAGGTGAAGGCGGGGCAGTGGACCGGCCCAGCCCGAGAAGATCACCTCCGCGTCGCGCGCGGCCTCCTCGATCTCCGTGGGCGGCACCGCGTTCGTCAGTTCGCTCGGGTAGGGCAGGCGCCCCCCGAAGGAGGCGCGCGTGCCCTGGCCCAGCACCCGCACGCGGATCTCCGGCGACACCGCCGCGATGCGCGCGACGAGATCCGGCGCGAGGTCGTACGCGACGACGACGTTCACCGGCACACTCCCCCCCCGCTAGTCGTCCTGCAGCACGGGCTGCTCCCGCAGGACCGGCGTCGCGCGGAAGACGATCCGCAGCGCCACGAAGCCGAGGATACCGGAGAGCACCGAGGCGAAGATGATGCCCAGCTTCGCGTCCGTCAGCAGTGCCTCGTTCGTGTACGACAGTTCCGTCACGAAGAGCGCCACCGTGAAGCCGATGCCGGCCACGAAGCCCATGGCGAGGATCGCCGACCAGCCGACGCCGTCAGGGAGCTTCGCCCCAGCCATCACGGCAAGGCGGATCGCGATGAAGATGCCCACCGGCTTGCCGACCAGCAGGCCGAAGAACACGCCCAGCATCACCGGCGACGTCACAGCCGCGCCCAGCGTGTCCGGATCCACGGGCACCCCGGAGTTGGCGAGCGCGAACAGCGGCGCGATGCCGAAGGCGACGATCGGCTGCAGGTCGCGCGAGAGCCGGTCCAGCGGGGACACGTGGTCGCGCGCTTCGCGTGCCAGCTCCAGCGCCACGCTGACCCGCTCCTCCTCGGACTCCTTCGACTCGTGGATTGCGTCGAAGCGGTTGGTGAGCAGGCGCATCCGCTCCACGAAGCCGCCGACGGGCTGCCACGGCCGCAACGGCGCGAGCAGGCCCAGCGCCACGCCCAGGATGGTGGCGTGGACGCCGGACTCCAGCATGAACATCCAGCCGATGACGCCCAGGACGAAGTAGATCGGCAGGTACCAGATGCCGCTCTGCCGCAGGAGATAGCACGCCACCAGGACGCCCGCGACCCCTCCGAGCGCCCAGATCTGCAGATCCGTCGCGTAGAAGATCGCGATGATCATGATGCCGCCGATGTCGTCCGCGATCGCGAGCGCCAGCAGCGTCACGCGCAGGCCGAACGGCACGCGCGATCCCACCACGGTCAGCACGCCGACCGCGAAGGCGATGTCCGTGGCCACCGGGATGCCCCAGCCGCCCGCGCCATCACCGCCGGCGACGATCACCGTGAAGATCAGTGCCGGGACGACCAGGCCGCCGATGGCCCCGGCGATCGGGACGATCACCCGTCGCAACTCGGACAGTTCGCCGAGCACCGCCTCACGCTTGATTTCCAGGCCGACCAAGAAGAAGAAGAGCACCATCAGGACGTCGTTGACCCAGAAGTGGACGGTTTCGTCCAACTCCCAGAACCCCAGCGAGACGCGGATGTGGTGGTGCAACACCTCGTGATAGGAGTCCGCCCACGGGGAGTTCACCCACGTCAGCGCGATGATCGCCCCGATCAGGAGAAGGATGCCGCTCGCGCTTTCGGTGGCCATGAACTGGCTCACCGGACGGATGAACTCACCGACGCGCTGGCGTCGCCCGTGCAGCCTTGAGTAGGGATCCAACAGTGTCATTCCGTCCTCCCGATCCATCAGCGCATTGTGACGCTCCACCGCCTTGCGAGCGATGTCCCGCCGCGCGAGGGAGCCAAAGGCTCGGGCGAGGTCAGCGTTCGGCGCGCGCCGGGACGGATCGAGGTGCCCGGCACCACCACCAGGGGCGGCGTTGGCCAGCCCCCACGCCAGCGCTCCCCCTCGGAGCGCCCGCGCTCGCGGTGGCAAGCAGCAGGACGCTGCCCACCGCCAGGGTGACGAGGATCGCGGAGCGCAATCCGGCGCGGTTCAGTGACCGGTCGAGCGGGAATGCCGCCGCCCCGCCCTCGAGGAAGCCGGTGGCGGCGGTGGCGGACAGGGAAACCGTGCTTCACCGCGTGTCGCGCGCCGATCGGCGCGATCAGTGTCCCGATCGACCAGGGGGTGACCC
>JAQCJS010000045.1 GCA_027592975.1 Chloroflexota bacterium | reverse complement strand
CCACGCGGACGCGCTGCGCCTGTGGCGCTACGCCCACCACCGTCGTGGGACACCGGAGGTGCTGGATCGCGCCGCGCTCATCCTCAATCGGATGGTCGCGGGCGGGCTCTACGACACGATCGACGGCGGCTTCTACCGCTACGCGACGCAGCCGGACTGGTCGCGGCCGCACGTGGAGAAACTCGCCGCCGACCAGGGCGCGATCCTCCTCGCCGCCGCGGAGGTTGCGATTTCGGACGAGGAAGCGATGGAGCGGCTGCGCGAGCCGGTGGAGCGCACGGCCGCCTACCTCAACGCGACGCTGGGGAACTACCTGGGCGGCATCGTCAACGCGCAGGACGCGGACGAGGACTACGCCGCGCTGCCGGATCGTCTCGCGCGGTCGATGGTGCCGGCGCCGGTGGTGGATCAGCGCGTGTTCGCCTCGTCCTGCTCCATCGCGGCCCGCGGGCTCATGGCGTGCGGAATGGCGTTCAACCGCCGTGACTGGACCGAGCGCGGCCTGCGCGCCGTGGACTTCCTCGCCGCGCACATGCGGGCCGGCGAGGCCGGCGTCTACCACACGTGGGACGACGGGGCGCAGTTCCTTGGCCTCCTGGGCGACCAGGCGCACGCCATGCTCGCCTTCCTCCACGCGTACGAGGTGAGCGGGCTGGAGGCGCACCTGGACGCGGCGCGCGCGCTGGCGCGGACGCTGCAGCGCAACTGGCGCGAGCCGGGCCGCGGCTTCTGGGACACCGCAGACGGGCACCAGGACACCGCGCTCCTCGCCGAGCCGCTGATGCCGCTCGCGGAGAACGTCGCGGTTGCGGAGGCGTTCCTCTGGCTGGGCCGCCTGACGCACGACGAGCGCCACCTGCAGGTCGCGCTGGAGACTTTGAGCGGCTTCGCGAACGGCCTGGAGGCGCGCGGGCTGGCAATCGCGGACTTCGCGCGCGTGGTGGACCGGCTGCTGTCGGCCGAGCCGGAGTTCAAGATCGTCTCGGAGTGGCCGGCCGGCGAGCCGGACCGCGTCGCGGACCCGATGTTCCTCGAAGCGCAGCGCTTGCCGCTGGCGGCGCGCACCGTGCAGCGCCTCTCGCTGCCGCAGGACGATCTGCTGATGCGCCAGCTCGGCCTGCCGCTGGACCGGACACGCGTCGCGTACGTCTGCGTCGGCTCCGTGTGCTCGATGCCGGTGACCCAGCCGGACGGCCTGCTCAACGCGATCGAGCAGGCCAGCGCCGCGCCCACCTGGTAGCGCGAGGCCGGGACGGGGAAACCCCTCACCCCAGGCTCTCACCCACTACGCAGGAGAGGGGGGACAGGCCCCCGGAACCAGGCTCTCCGGTCGGGCTCGCTACGGCTCGGCGAGCCCCGTCACCTGCTCGCGGCCCGGGGGGAGCAGCGCGTCGTGGGCGCGCTGAATGCGCCACATCGCGTCCAGGTCGCGCTCGTTGATCTCCTGCACGTACTGGAGCACGGACACCTCGCCCCGGAAGGGGTGGATGCCGACGTGGTTCCACGCCGTGCCGGCGCTCTCCAGCAGCCAGACCGTCTCGTCGCGCAGCGTGGCGAAGTCCCAGAGCAGGTCCGCGGGATCCGCGTCGCGGTAGGCGCCGTCGTCCACGTGCCGGATCGCGCGGCGGTTGCCGATCCTCGACCCGTCCACGCGGAGCATCGCCTCGAGGGCGGCGAGGTCCTCGCGCTCGCTGTCGCGGAGGTAGCCGATGATCTCGGTGACGCTCCACTCCTCGTGCGGCGCGACCCGCGCGAGGTCGCCGTCGTCCATGCGGGAGGCGAGGCGGGTGATGCGGTGGCCGATCTCGCGCAGCGCCTTCACCAGGTAGCGGCGCCGGTCCCCGTACTGCGCGACGACGTATTGCGGCATGGTGCGCTCATCCTGACACAGCCCGTCCGTGCTGCCCACCGCGATCCGCGCGCGGCTTCCGGGCATCGCCTCGCGTTGACCGAGGCTGGCGCGCCCCCGACGATGGCGCGGTGAGCGCAGCATCCCTTCCGTACACGGTCCTGGTTCTGCTGGTCGAACTCGCCATTGGCGGGCTCGCCATGATGACGGTCTTCGACGCCCGCAAGCAGGTCACCGCGGGCTACGTGAAGGCGGGCGCGCTCACCGTGCTACCACTGGCGATGCTGGCCGGCTGGACGTACCTGGTGCTCGCCCGCACGGACGATGTGGAGGGCTACGCGCTCGCTTCCGTCTGGCTGCGGCCGTTCGGTCTCGTCTTCGGGGCGTTCCTGGTGGCGACCTGCGCGCATACCGTCGCCGCGATGATGGAGCGGCACCGCCTGGAGGTGATCTTCGGGACGGTGGGGAGCGTGATCGGGCTGGGCGCGCTGGTGATCCTCGCGCTGTGGCTGGGCCAGCCCGCGTGGTCGACGTGGGGCATGTTCCTCAGCCTGATCGCCGCCGCCGGCGTGCTGGGCGCCTCCCTGATGGCGATGATGTGGGGGCACTGGTACCTCACCTCTGGTCGGCTCCCGAAGGAGCCGATGGAGGAGATGTCGCTGGTGCTGCTTGGCGCGATCGTGCTGCAGATCGTCTCGGTCGGCCTCGCGGTCTTCTTCCCGGCGCGGGGCGTGTCGTTCGAGGATGGGGCGGTCGGGCTGACGTTGTGGGCGAACCCGGCGTTCTGGCTGCGTGTCGCCGTGGGGCTGATCTTCCCGCTGGTGGTCACGGTGTTGGCATGGAAGGCGGCGACCATCCGGGGGATGATGTCCGCCACGGGCCTCCTCTACATCGCGCTGGGGCTCCTGCTGGCGGGCGAGGTGCTCGCCCGGGGGCTGCTCTTCACCACCGGCGCCGCCGTCTAGCCTCCGTTCGTCCTTCCCGCGCTCTGTGCCCGCGTGCACACACGGGCCGTGGCCTGGTGCGTATCATGGGCTCACCGCTGGCCCCCACCTGCGCGTCCGCGGAGGACACCGTGGTCGATGCCCCCGTCCCGCAGCCCGAACCCGATCGCACCGCGCGGCTGCGGGCGCGAATCCGCGCCGCCAGCCAGGACGTATCCCGAGGTAGCAGGCGATCGAACGCGCGCCCGGACGCGACTGGCGCCGAGCTGATGGCCGCGCTGGCCATGGGTGACATCGCGGCGCTGGAGTTGCTGTACGACCGCTACTCTACGCTGGTGTTCTCCGTGAGCCTGCGGGTGCTCCACGACTCCCAGTTGGCGGAGGACGTGGTGCAGGAGGTGTTCCTCCGCCTCTGGCGGCAGCCCATCTCCTACGACCCGGCGCGAGGGCGGTTCATCAGCTGGCTCATGTCCGTCACGCGCAACCGATCGCTGGACGAACTGCGGCGCGTGACGCGCCGCATGCGTTCGGAGGACGTTGAGGATGACGAGCCGGGTCACGAGATCCCGGCGGTCGGTCACCTGGACGATCCGCAGGCGGAATTGATCGTGGCGGAGGCGCGTGCGGCCGTGCGAGCGGCGATGACGCGACTGCCTCCCGCGCAGCGACGGGTGATCGAGTTGGCCTACTTCGGCGGCCTGACGCACGTGGAGATCGCGGAACGTACCGGTGACCCGCTGGGCACGGTGAAGACCCGCGTGCGTCTGGGGATGCGGAAGCTGCGCGATTCGCTCGCCGAGTTCTCCTCGTGGGAGACGGATCGAGGTCTCCGTTGACGCCGGAAGAGCGCGAGGAACTGCTCGCCGCGCACGCGCTCGGGACGCTCTCCGCGCCCGATGCCGCCGATGTCGAGCAGCTGATCCGCTCGGATCCCACGGCCGCGGCACAGTTCCGCGCCTATCGCGAGATCGCGGATCTCATCGCGCTGTCGGTACCGCTGCGGCAGGCGGATCCGGCGCTCCGGGAGCGGGTGCTCTCGGCCGCGCGTCGCAGCCGCCGCTCGTGGCGTCCCACGTTCTCCAGCCGACACATGCCGGTCTACACGCTGGCGGCCGCGCTGGCCGCCGTCACGATCTGGGCGGCCACGCTCCAGACCTCGCTCGTCCAACTGCGGCAGGAGACGGCCGCGTTGAGCGCCGTGGTGGAGTCCGACGCGAAGCGCATCGACCGGCTGGCGGGGGCGGCCAGCGGGGTGCAGGAGGCGCGCACGCTGAGCCTGCAGCTCAACTCCGCGCTCAAGGACGAGCAGGCGGTCCAGAAGGTGCAGGCCGATCCGAAGGCCGTGGCGACCGTGCTGGAGCAGACCGCCGCGAGTCACGGCGCCGGCGGCGCCTACATGACCAGCGACGCGGAGGGCGCCAGCGTGCTGGTGCTGCACTCCCTCCCCAGCCTGCCGCTGGGCGGCGCCTACCGCGTCTGGCTGGAGGATCCGCTGTCGCAACTCACGCTCGCCGCCTCGTTCGTGCCGGATAGCAGCATGGGTGCCCGGGTGGCGCTGCAGCGGGACACGCGGCTGGAGGCAGTGCGGGTGTACGTGGTGGCGACCAGCCGCGCGGACGACCCGGCGGCGACCGGCCCGGTGGTTCTCATCGCGAACCTGCCGAAGCGCGCCTCCACGCCGTAGCGCCGGGCGTCCGGCTGATGGTCAGCCTTCGGTCTAGTGCGTGACCTCCAGCGGCTGGGCCGCCGCGGGCGGGAGCGGCTCGTCGCTCGTGGCGCGCTTGCCGCCGTTCACATGGCTCGCGGCGAACGCCTGCTCGGGTGTCTGTCCCTGCAGCCGGCGGTCGAGGTACCAGAAGAGCTCCCGTACGATCGCGGCCAACGGGATGATCACGACCAGACCGATGAAGCCAAAGACCGCACCGCCGACCACCAGCAGCAGGATCACCATCGCCGGGTGCAGATCCAGCGCCTGCCCCTGAATGCGGGGCACCAGGAAGTTGTTCTCCACCTGCTGGACCATCAGGTAGGTCAGCGCCACCCACGGCAGCAGGCTGGGATCCGTCGCCGCGACCAGGATCAGGCCGGGGATCGCGCCCGCCCAGGGCCCGATGATCGGGATGAGTTCCGTGACGCCCGCCCAGACGCCCAGGCCCAGCGAGAGCTCCACGCCCATCAGCGCCATGAGCACGCCCACCGCGCCGCCCACGGCGAGGCCGAGGATCAGTTGCGCGCGGATGTAGCGGCCCAGCAGCCGGTCCGCCAGCGACAGCATCATCCGCACGTCCTCGCGAACCTCCACCGGTGCGGCGCGGACGAAGTTGGGGCCTGCCAGGTGCCGGTCGCGCATCACGTAGAACATCCAGAACGGCACGATCGCGAGCCCGAACAGGAAGCCCACGGTGCTGGTGACGGTGAACACCGTCGCCTGCACGACCGTGGCGGCGACCGAGGCGGCGGCGCTCGCGCCCTGTTCGGCCAGCGCGTTGATGCGGGCCTGGACCTCCGGCGGCGTGCGCTGCTGGTACTGGTGCAGCAGGCCCATCGTCTGCTGCCGGGCAGACTCCGTGATTGCGGGGAGCTCCTCGATGAAGTGGGCGATCTGCTCGACGGCGATCGGGATCAGCGACAGGAGCGCCACCGTGAGCAGGCCGAAGAAGACGAGGTAGATGATCAGCACCGCCAGCCCTCGGCGGATCGCCAGCTGGTTGGAGTGGCGTAGCGGCACCAGGACCAGCAGCCGATCGACGATCGGCGCGAGGGCGTACGCGATCACCGCGCCGACGAGAAACGGGATGAGCGTGTAGCTGGAGAGGTACGCGACGTAGCAGACGAGCGCCGCCGTGCTTACCCAGAGAGCCAGTCGCGCGCGTTGTGCTGTCATGGGGACATTCTGCCTGTTCCGGAGGCTCGTTGACAGGCCCTCCGCGCGGACGGAGCATGGTGGCATGGCGAGCACCGACAGCATTGAGCGCACCCTGGCGAGCGAGGGCTTCCGGCTGACCGCACCCCGCCGCGCGCTGGTGGATGTAATGCAGTCGCTGGGTGACCACTTCGTGGCGGATGACGTGCTGGCGGCAGCGCCTACGGTTGGCCGCGCGACGGTGTTCCGCACGCTGCGACTGCTCCAGGATCTCAGCATCGTCTGCCAGGTGGTGCTGGATGACGGCACCGCCGCCTACCGGCTCGCCTCGGGCGGGCATCACCACCACCTCGTCTGCTCCGAGTGCGGGGCGGTGAGCGACTTCGCCTCCGGCGACCTCGAGGGCCTGCTGGACGACATCGCGAAGCGCACCGGTTACCGCGTGGACGCGCACCGGCTGGAGGTCTACGGCCTCTGTCCGGCCTGCCGCGCTCGCGAGGCCTAGGCAGCCGCCGTCACGGTTCCGGGCCCGCGCCGATCTTGCTTGCCGGTCTTCCTTGACGTTGATACGGCGGCTCAGTATCCTCAGGACTGTCTGAGACTACGGCTCAATCGCGGAAGGACACCGGCTATGCGTCGACTTGCTGTTCTCACCTTTCTGGCCAGTTCCGTGCTGGTGCTTGCCGGATGCTCCGGAAGCAGCGGGGAGCTGGCGGAGGGGGAACGGCTCCGAGTCGTCGCGACGACCGCGATCCTCGGTGACTTCGCGAGGCAGGTGGCCGGCCCGGACGCGGATGTGTCTGTCGTCATCCCGGCCGGCGTGGATGTCCACTCCTTCGAGCCTTCGCCCTCCGTGGCGAGGGACATCGCGGGCGCCCACGTGGTGATCCTCAACGGGTACCACCTGGAAGAGTCCGTCCTGAACATCGTGGCGGAGAACAAGGCGCGCGGTGCCACCGTGGTCATCGCTGCGAAGGGGCTCGAGGCGCGCGCCGGGGGGCACGAGGACGAGGACGAGCACGACGAGAAGCCCCTGAAGGGACTGGACAAGCTGGCCACGGCGGAAGGCGACCCGCACCTCTGGCTCTCCGTGGCGGGCGCGCGCAAGTACGTCGAGAACATCCGCGACGGCCTGGCCTCGGCGGACAAGGCGCACGCCGCCGGCTACGGCGAGCGCGCTTCGAAGTACCTGGAGTCGCTGACGGCGCTGGAAGCGGAGATCAGAGAGACGGTCGCGAAGGTCCCGCAGGACCGCCGCCAGATCGTGGCGTTCCACGACGCCTACGGCTACTTCGGTGACGCCTACGGCTTCACTCTGACCGCCGCCGTGCTGCCGGGTGGTGCGAACCAGCAGGTGAGCGCGCAGAAGATCGCCGAGGTCGTCGCTGCCGTGCGGAAGGCAGGGGTGAAGACGATCTACCGGGAGACGGAGTTCGACCCCGCCGTCGTCGAGGCGATCGCGAAGGAGACCGGCACGCGGGTGCTGACGCTCTACTCGATCTACGCGGGGCCGGTCACGGACTACGCCGGCATGATGCGGGCGAACGCGAAGGCGCTGGTGGACGGCCTGGCGGGGTAGTCCGTCATCGGCCCGGGAGCGGCGCTACGGGGCCGTGCGGCGCTACACTGCGGCTCCGCAGACCGGACGGGAGAACCGATGGCCCGCGACACCTCGACGCCCCCGCGGCGGGCAGCGCGCCCTCACGTCCCCGCGCGTGGGCCGCTGGCGCCCGAACATCCGCCCAGCGGGTACGCGCTGGAGG
>JAQCJS010000044.1 GCA_027592975.1 Chloroflexota bacterium | reverse complement strand
GCGGGGGACGAAGTTGGTGGGAACGTCCCACGCCAGCCCGCCCGGGCGCAGGTACGCGTACATCATGCGGTCGCCGGAGATCTCCTCGAACAGGTCGATGATCGCCTCGCGCTCGCGCCACGCGTAGATGAAGGGGGTGCCGAAGACGCCGACGTCAATGCCGAAGGCGCCCATGAACATCAGGTGGCTGGCGAGGCGGTTGAGCTCCACGAGAATCATGCGGATCCACTGGGCGCGCTCCGGCACCTCCAGATCGGCGAGCTTCTCCACGGCCATGACGTAGGAGAGCTCCGCGTTCATGGCGGCCAGGTACTCTGTGCGATCCATGAAACCGATGCCCTGGCGGTAGTCCATGGTCTCGCAGAGCTTCTCAGCGCCGCGGTGCAGGTAGCCGATGTACGGGATGATGTCGCGCACGACCTCGCCGTCCACCTGCATGACCATGCGGAACACGCCGTGGGTGGAGGGGTGCTGCGGGCCGACGTTGAGGAGGAGGTCCTGCGTCTCGAATTCGGAAGCGCTCTCAGTGACCATTACTGGCCCTCCTCGGAGTAGCCCATGCCCTCGCCCTGCAGGACCTCGATCTCCGCCAAGGGGTGATCCTTCCGCAGCGGGAAGGTGTCGTCCATGTCCTCGGGCATGAGGAGGGTGCGCGGGTCGGGGTGGCCGTTGAAGCGGACGCCGAACATCTCCGCGGTCTCGCGCTCCAGCCAGTTCGCGGCGCGCCACACGGTGGTGGCGGTGTCGATGAAGAGGTCGTCGTTGGGGAGCGTGGCCTTCACGGTGAGGTTGTGCTTCGCGGTGGTGGAGTAGAGGTGGTAGACGATGTCGATCCCCTCCTCCTCGTTGTCCACGGCGGTCAGGCTGCGCAGGTAGTCGAAGTTGAGGGTGGCGTCACCCTTGAGCGCCTTGAGGGCGCGCACGATCTCAGCCGGCGGGATGTGGACGATGACGTCCAGCAGGCCGCGCTCAGCCGTGGCGGTGATGCCGGACAGCGCACGGTCAACCTCGGCCCAGATGGTGCCGTCCAGGCTGAGCGCGGACGTGGACTCGGTCGTCTCTTCGGAAGTCATCGCCCGGTCGTCCCCCGCTCCTCCATGATCAGTTCCTGGAGGGCGATGAACGAGTCGATCAGCGCCTCGGGGCGGGGCGGGCAGCCGGGGACGTAGACGTCCACGGGGATGATCTTGTCCACGCCCTGCAGGACTCGGTCGTAGCGGGTGTAGGGGCCGCCGTTGGTGGCGCAGGCGCCCATGGAGATGACCCACTTCGGGTTCGGCATCTGTTCGTAGAGCAGCTTCACCGCGGGGGCCATCTTCTTGGTCACGGTGCCGGCGACGATCATGACGTCACTCTGGCGCGGGGACGGCCACGGCACGATGCCGAAGCGGTCCAGGTCGTAGTGCGCCATGTAGGTGGCGATCATCTCGATCGCGCAGCACGCCAGGCCGAAGGTCATGGGCCAGAGCGAGGACTTGCGCGAGGCGGCGAGGACGAGGTCCAGCGGGACCTGCATCACACCGGGGAGGATCTGCTTGTAGAGAGCCTTGCCGGGGACGACCTCCACCGGAACCAGGCGGGGCGCCTCGTTCGGGTGCTCGCCGGGGATGACCGGCAGGGTCATCGGCTCCGCGGGAGTTGCGGGCACCGTCTCCGGCTCTGGGATGGTCGTGGTTGCGGTCGGGTCAGAGGTTACCGCCACTGCAGCGCCCCCTTCTTCCATGCGTAGGCGAGGCCGAGGGCGAGGATGGCGATGAACGCCACCATCAGCCAGTAGGCCTGCGGACCGATTTCTGTGAATGAGACGATCCACGGGAAGATGAACACCGCCTCCACGTCAAAGATGACGAAGAGGATGGCGTACAGATAGAACCGCATGCCGACGTTGGTGGAGGCCCGGCGGATGGGCAGCATGCCGCATTCGTAGGTGGTGCTCTTCTCGCGCTCCTGGGAGAACGGCGCCAGCAGGCGCGAGCCGATGAGCGCGCTCAGAACGAGGACGAAGCCGACGATGATGGCCAGCAGAACGGGGATGTAATTGCTGAAGAGCGTCTCAGCTGGTCCCATGGACTCCCGCTCTCAAACGCGCGCACGCAGACGCACGCATGCTGCTCAAACCAATTGGGCCCGTCGGAGAGCGACCGTATCAGTGGCCAATTTCAGTGTCAACGAATTGTGATCCGGCGCACAGCTCTGCTTCGTCGGCTAATCAACACATCGGACACATCTGGGGATGGATTCAGCACCCCGGTCAGCATCTCGGACTGGGGCCCAGGCCGCTGGCCTGGTGGATGAGCGACTGGAAGTCCGTGAAGAGCGCCGCATTGGAGCCGACCCACGTCCTGCGGTTGGGCTCCGGGGCGTCATCCAGCGTCTCGCACCGCCCGCCTGCCTCGCGGAGGACGAGGCCCGCGGCGGCGCCGTCCCACGGCTGCAGGCCGCGCTCGAAGTAGACGTCCAGCCGGCCGTAGGCGACGGCGCAGAGGTCCAGCGCCGCGGAGCCGGCGCGGCGGATGTCCCGCACCTCCGAGACCACTCGCGCTAGGATGGCGCCCTGCACCTTCCGGTCGCTTTGGTCGTAGCTGAACCCGGTGCCGCAGAGGGCATGGCCGAGGCGTGTCTCGGCGGAGGGGTGGAGTGGGCGGCCGTTCAGGGTGGCGCTCCCGCCCAGGCTGGCGGTGAAGCACTCGTCAGGGACGGGGGCGAAGACGGCCCCGGCGACGACCACGCCGTCCACCTCCGCGGCGATGGAGACGGCCCAGTCCGGGCGGCGATAGAGGTAGTTCACGGTGCCGTCCAGCGGGTCGATGACCCAGCGGACGCCGGTGCCGGAGGGGCGGTCGGTGCCCTCCTCGCCCAGGATGCCGTCATCCGGGCGTGCTTCCATGATGCGCCGGACGATGAGCGCCTCCGCGGCGCGATCCATCTCGGTCACGACGTCCGTCGGGCTGCTCTTGGCGTCCACCGTCCGCACGCCCTCGAACCCGTCGAGGAGCAGCGCGCCGGCCTCGCGTGCTGTCGCCTCGGCGAGTGCGAGGAGGGCGATCGGGTCGGGGGCGGCGGTCGTCATGGGATCGACTGTACCCATCCCTGCATCAAGGCCGCGTTTTCCTACCCCAGTTCCGCGAGGCTGGCGCGGAGGCCATCGAGGCGGCCGCGCGCGGTGGCGAGGCGCTCCTCCTCCTTAGCGATGACGTCCGCGGGGGCGCGTGAGCGGAACTGCTCGTTGGACAGCTTCGCGGCCTGTCGCTCGACCTCGCCTTCCGCCTCGATCAGCTGCTTCGCGAGGCGCGCACGCTCGACGTCCAGGTCGAACAGACCGGCCATCGGCAGGGCGACCTGGCCGACGGCGAGGACGCTGGTGACGACGCCCTCCGACGGCGCCTGGTCGGCGCTCGACACGATGTGCAGCGGGCGCGCGCGCGAGAGCTGCTCCAGCGCCGGGAGCATGGAGGTGGCGGCGGCCTCCGCCTCGGCGGCGACGATGTACGCCTCCACCCAGCGGCCGGCGTCCACGCGCTTCTCCGCGCGGATGTTGCGGATGCCGCGCACGAAGTCCTGCACGGCGAGCAGCTGCCGCTCCGCGTCGTCATCGAGGTAGGCGGCGAGCGCCTGGGGCTTCGGGTAGCGCGCGACGATGAGCGCGGGCGCGCCGTCTGCATCGGGGCGGACGGCGGCGACGCGTTGCCAGATCTCCTCGGTCACGAAGGGCATGAACGGGTGCAGCAGGCGCAGCACGCTGTCGACGACGTGCAGCAGCACGGGCATGGGCGTGCGGTCGCCGGCGCGGATGCGCACCTTCGCCAGTTCGATGTACCAGTCGGCGAACTCGTCCCAGAAGAAGTCGCGCGCCTGCCGCACGCCCTCGGCCAGCTCGAAGCGGCGCAGGAGCGAGTCGACCTCCGCCGTCACGTGCGCGAGGCGGCTGAGGATCCAGCGATCCTCGATCGCGCCTCCGCTTCGGAGCGCGCCGGGCGCGGGCAGCGCCAGGTCATCGGTCGGCTCGATCAGCGTGAGCACGAAGCGGCTGGCGTTCCAGAGCTTGTTGCTGAGGTTGCGGCCGCTCTCCAGCCGGTCGTCGGTGATGCGCTGGTCGTTGCCGGGGCTGGTGCCGGAGAGCAGGGCGAAGCGCAGGCCGTCCGTGCCGTACTTGCCGATCTGCTCCAGCGGGTCGATCACGTTGCCGCGCGACTTCGACATCTTCGCGCCGTCCGAGGCACGCACGAGTCCGTGGAGGTAGACGGTGTCGAACGGGATCGCGCCGCCCGGCCAGTCCTTCATGTTGTAGAGCGACAGCATGATCATCCGGGCGACCCAGAAGAAGATGATGTCGTACGCGGTCTCCATCACCTGCGTGGGGTAGAAGCGGCGCAGGTCGTCCGTCTGCTCCGGCCAGCCCAGCGTGGAGTGCGGCCACAGGCCGGAGGAGAACCACGTGTCCAGCGTGTCCTCGTCCTGGCGGATGTTCGTGGACTGGCACGAGGCGCACTGCCTCGGCGTCTCGATCGCGACGGTCATCTGCTCGCAGTCGTCGCAGTACCAGACGGGGATGCGGTGGCCCCACCAGATCTGGCGGCTGATGCACCAGTCGCGGATGTTCTCCATCCAGTGCTCGTAGACGCGCTCGAAGCGCGGTGGGACGAACTTGATCTCGCCGGACTTCACCGCCTCGATCGCGGGGCCGGCGAGCGTCTTCGCGTCCACCCACCACTGGAGCGAGATCAGCGGCTCCACGATCGTGCGCGAGCGCTGGCAGTGGCCGACCGGGTGCGTGTACGGCTCGATCTTCTCCATGTGCCCGGCGGCCTCGAGGTCGGCGACGACGCGCTTGCGCGCCTCGAAGCGCTCGATGCCCTCGTACTGGCCGGCGGCGGCGTTCAGCGTGCCGTCGTTGTTCATGATGCTGATGATCTCGAGGCCGTGACGCTCGCCGATCTCGAAGTCGACGGGGTCGTGGCCGGGCGTGACCTTCAGCGCGCCGGTGCCCGCGTCGATCACGACGGCGGCGTCGCCGACGATCGGGATGAGGCGCCCGTTGGTCGGCACGATCGCGCGCCTGCCGATCAGGTGCGCATAGCGATCGTCCTCGGGGTTTACGGCGATGGCGGTGTCGGCGGGGATCGTCTCCGGGCGCGTGGTGGCGATGATGATGTGATCGCTGGTGGCGTTGCCGGCGTCGTCCGCGATGGCGTAGCGGACGTGCCAGAACGCGCCGGGCTCGTCCTCGTACTCGACTTCGATGTCGGAGATCGCGGACTCGCAGTCGACGCACCAGTTGATCAGGCGCTCGGCGCGGTAGATCAGTCCGTCGGTGTGGAGGTGTTTGAACGTCTGCCGGACGGCGACCTCGCGTGCGGCGTCCATGGTGAACGCCTCGCGCTCCCAGTCGGCGGATGCGCCCAGTCGGCGGTGCTGCTCCATGATGCGCGAGCGGCTGGTGTTCACGAACTTCCACGTGCGTTCCAGGAACGCCTCGCGGCCCACGTCATGGCGCGAGAGGTTCTCGGCGGCGAGCTGGCGCTCGATGATCGCGTTGACGGCGATCGCGGCGTGGTCCACGCCGGGGAGCCACAGCGTGTCGTCGCCGAGCATGCGGTGCCAGCGCGTGAGTGCGTCCTGCAGCGACACGACGAGCGCGTGGCCGAGGTGCAGCTCACCGGTGAGGTTGGGCGGCGGCATGATGATGGTGAACGGCTGCGCGGCGTCCGGGCCGGTGCGCTCGGGGCGGCTGGGTTTGAAGAAGCCGCGGCTCTCCCACCACTCGTACACGCGCTGTTCCACGTCCGCCGGGGTGTAGGCCGGGGCCATCTCGTTCTCGTTGGTGGATGTCGTCATGGGAGAACCTCGAGCGGTGCGGTCTGCTGGGGGTGGCGGACAATGAAAAGCCCCGCACCGGGCGGGGCACAGCGGCGGACGACGCGCCCTCCACGAGGGCGGCCTGACCGCCGCTAGGCTACTACTACGTGCAGGACGGCTACGGTCGTCATCCTCCAGATGGTAGGCCGTCTCCGGGGGCGTCACAAGGCGGCCCGGATCGTTAGCAACGAAGCGGGTCGCAACCAGCGCCCGGGACAGATCGAGGTGCGGAGATGCTGCAGGCGCTAGGGGTCGCGTACCCCGCGATCATCGTGAAGGACATGCAGGCGTCGCTGGAGTTCTACACGCGGCTGGGGTGCCGGCTGCTGTACGCGGAGCCGAACCGCGACGATGCGGAGTCCGTGGTGGCGACGATGGCGGTGGGCGAGGGCGATTCGTTCCTGCAGCTGGTGGGGCCGACACACCCGGGGGTGAGCATTTCCGAGGCGAAGCTGGGCGTGGGGTCCATGCAGTACCTGGCGCTGCAGGTCTCACGGGAGCAGATGACGGACATCTTTCACGAGATGTCGAAGGCGGGCGTGCAGGGGTCCGAGGTGATTGAGCGCGGCTACGAGCGGCTGGTGTTCCTGGATGATCCGAGCGGGGTGCTGGTGACGCTGGTGGCGTGGGCGAGCGAGCCACCGCCGGGGATGTCGCGCGCGCGGGTGCTGGCTCGGGCGGCGCAGATCCGCGAGGTGTCGGGCGCGGCGTTCGTGGAGGACGCGCATGTGTTCCAGGCGATCGCGGAGTTGGGCGCGGAGTAGGCGGCGGGGGCGCCTCAGGCGAGGGGCTTCGCCCTCGCGCTCCCTGTCCGGATCGCGAGGCGCTGTGCGCCGCGGGCGAGACGGGTGAGCGGTGCCGGCCAGCCTGCGGATCCGCGGTGAGTTCCTCGTCGCCTCACCTGCGGAGGGGGGAGGACGGAGAGGGGAAGCCCTCACCCCCGCTCTCTCCCGCTGCGCAGGAGAGGGTGCCGGGAGGGGGCCGGAGGAGAGGCGGGCTACGACCTCGGTAGGCCGAGGCCGCGCTGGGCGATGACGTTGCGCTGCACCTCGGAGGGGCCGCCGGCGATGGTGGCGGCGGCGGCGCGGGTGTAGAGGCGGGCGAAGGCGCCGCCGAGGCGTGCGTAGGGCGATCCGGGCACGACCTGCGATGCCATGCCGAGCAGGTGCATGCCGGTGTTGGCGATGCGCTGCGTGAGCTCCGAGCCGTACAGCTTCGACACGTTCGCCTCGTGGTTTGGCTGCTCGCCCTGCGCCTGCAGGTAGGGGACGCGGTAGGCGACCTGGTAGCCGACCTCCAGCTCGATCCAGCGGTCGGCGATCTCGTAGCGCGCGTTCGGGGACTGCGTGACAAGCGATCGCTCGTCCTTCGCGGCGCGGACGAGGCGCTCGAGGTTCGCCTTGCCTTCGGCGAACGCCTCGATGCCGGAGCGGGCGCGATCCAGCGTCTCAGTGACCTGGTACCAGCCGCGTCCTTCGACGCCGACGAGGCTGGTGGCGGGGATGCGCGCGTCGTCGAAGAACACCTCGGCGAGGTCGGTGCCGCCGTCCATGTCGACCATCGGGCGGACGGAGATGCCGGGCGTGTCCATGGGCACGATGAAGGTGGAGAGCCCCCTGTGCCGTGACGCGCCGGCGTGGGGCGC
>JAQCJS010000043.1 GCA_027592975.1 Chloroflexota bacterium | reverse complement strand
AGGCGTGTCGCGACGGCCTCGATCGCCGCGGTGAGCGCAGCGGCCGCCGGATGCGAGGCGTCCACGGGGGCGCCGCCCGCGGCACCGCTGGCCAGCAGCAGCGCGGTGTCGCTGGTGGAGGTGTCCATGTCCACGTCCACCATGTTGAAGGTGCGGTCCGTGATCTCGCGCAGCGTGGACTGGAGCCAGTCGCGGTCGGCGGGGGCGTCCGTGGTGATGAACGCGAACATGGTGCCCATGTCCGGGTGGATCATCCCGGAGCCCTTCGCGCAGCCCCCCACGGTGTAGGTGCGGCCATCCACCTCGATGCGGACGGCGCAGGACTTCTCGCGCGTGTCCGTGGTCATGATGGCGCGAGTGAACAGGGTGCCGCCCTCCGGCGACAGCGTCACGGCGCGGATGCCGCGCTCCATCCTGTCCATCGGCATCTGCCGGCCGATGACGCCCGTGGACGCGACCAGCACCTCGTCCGTGGTCACGCCCAGCACCTCGGCGGCGAGTTCCGCCATGCGGGCGCAATCGCGCGTGCCCTGGTCGCCAGTCACGGTGTTCGCGTTGCCGGAGTTCACCACCAGGCCGCGCATGGGCCGGCCGGCGGCCAGCACGCGGCGATCCCAGTTCACCGGCTCACCCACGACCGCGTTGCGCGTGAATACGCCCGCGACCGTGCAGGGCCCGGTGGCAGCGAGGATCCCCACGTCCATGCGCGGATCCTCGCCGTAAGTCTTGATGTTCGCGTAGGTGCCGCCGGCGGTGAATCCGCCCGGCGTTGTGACCCCGCCCCCCTCGATCCATTCGCTGGCGGCGGGCTGGGTGTCGGATGAGGTCATGGGTGACTCCGCTAAGCGTCGGAGGGACGAGGATGGGGGGCCGCCAGCGGGCGGCAACGCCTGCTGCGTCGACGCTGGTCGGTGCCGTGCGTACGGGTGCGGGCGGCGCGGTCGAGCGTCATTCCGATCCCCTCCTCGAAGAATCCCCAGTATAGCCGGACGGCTGCCCGGAGGCATCTGCGGCGTCATACGCGCGGTGCCGCCTCCGGGTCGGCGCGCTGTGGCACACTCGCCCCATGCCGATCCACGACCTCTCGCTCCGACCCGCCACGGAGGCGGACCTGCCCGCGATCAACGCGATCTACAACCGCGAGATCCTGGAGGGCGTCGCCACCTGGGACATCTACCCCTGGAGCGAGGAGCAGCGCCGCGCCTGGCTGGCCGAGCACACTGCCCACGGCCTGGTCGCACTGGTCGCGGACGTCCCGGATCTGCCGGTGGCGGGCTTCGGGTACCTCTCCGCCTACCAGACGCGCGGCGGCTTCCGCTTCACGCGCGAGGACACCGTCTACGTGCGTCCCGAGCACCAGGGACACGGGATCGGCCGCGCGCTGCTCGCCGCGCTGCTGGACGAGGCGCGCCGCCTCGAGATCCATGCCGTGGTCGCGCGCATCGAGGCGACGAACGAGGCGAGCATCGCGTTGCACCGCGCGCTGGGCTTCGAGGTCAGCGGTGAGGAGCGGGAGACGGGCCACAAGTTCGGTACGTGGCGGTCGCTGGTACAGATGCAGATCGTGCTGCCGGGGTCATGAACGAACGTTCGCCGCGACTCGTGCCGGAACTGGTCGTCTCCGACATCGACCGCAGCCTCGCGTTCTATCGCGATGTCCTCGGTTTCGCCGTGTCGTACTCGCGTCCGGAGGAGGGTTTCGCCTACCTCGACTGCGGCGGAGCGGAGTTGATGATCGAGCAGCCGCTGGGCCGCTCGCGCTCGTTCGTCGCCGGCGAACTCGCGTACCCGTACGGCCGCGGCGTGAACTTCCAGATCGAAGTCTCCGACGTGGCGGCGCTCTATGGGCGGGTGTGCGCCTTTGGCAAGCCGTATCTCACCCTCGAAGACCGCTGGTACCGGCGGGACGCGACACTGCTGGGAAATCGCCAGTTCGTTGTGGCGGACCCGGACGGCTACCTGCTGCGCTTCTTTCAGGACATCGGAGAGCGTCCGGCTTAGATGCCCACCTTCGGGCAGCGCGCCTCCAGCGGGCAGGCGTCGCACTTCGGGCCGCGCGCGTGGCAGGTGCGGCGGCCGTGCTGGATCAGGTCCACGTGGAACGCGTACACCTCGTCCGGCTGGAGGGTGGCTTCCAGCGCGGCGTGCGCCTTGTCCGCGGGCATCTTCGCGGGGACGAGGCCGAGGCGCTTGGCGACTCGCTCCACGTGCGTGTCCACGGGCAGCGCGGGGCGCTCCAGCGCGAACAGCAGCACGCACGCCGCCGTCTTCGGCCCCACTCCGGGGAGGGAGGTCAGCCACGTCTTGGCCTCCTCCAGCGGCATCCCGCGGAGGAACTCGAGATCCCAGTCCGGGCGTCGCGCCTTCACCTGCGTCAGCAGTTCCTGCATCCGCTTCGACTTCGTGGGGGCCAGGCCGCCCGGGCGGATGGCGTCCTCCACCTCGCGCACGGGCGCGGCGAGGACGGCGTCCCACGTGGGGAAGCGCTCGATCAGCCGGTGCATGGCCTGCCCGGAGTTGCGGTCGGAGGTGTGCTGGGAGAGCAGCGTCAGCACCAGTTCGAACACCGGCGCGGCGGACGCCTGCTGCGGCGCGCGCCCGTAGGCCTCGTCCAGGATCGCGATCAACTCGGCGGGCGTCCACAGCGGTGCGGCCAGCGGGGGCTTCGAGACGGGCGGGGCGGAGGGCTTCGCGCGAGTCGCCATGAGGGGATGGTACCGGCGTCGCCCGCTGCACGGGGCGGGGAAGGAGTCCCGACACCCCTGCAGAGCCCCTCCCGCGCTGGGAAGCGGCGGGGGGTGGGCCGCATCCACCGGGAATCCCGATCCGCTTGCCGGGCAATGCGACGATGTTCCCCTGATCACCTGAAGGGAACCGTCATGACCCTCTCTCCCGTGCCCGGCCTGCGACTCACCGGTCTCGCCTCGTGCGCCGGGTGTGCTGCCAAGATGGGCATCGGCACGCTGCACGATGTGCTGGCGCCGCTGAAGGGCATCTTCGACCAGAACGCGAACGAGAACCTGCTGGTCGGGCTGGACGGCGCGGACGACGCGGCCGTGTACCTGGTCGCCCCCGGGGTCGCGATGATCCAGACGCTGGACTTCTTCCCTCCGGTGGTGGACGACGCCTTCACCTACGGCGCGATCGCTGCCGCGAACGCGATGTCCGATGTGTACGCGATGGGTGGCGAGGTGAAGCTGGCGCTGAACATCACCGCGTGGCCGGAGGACCTCGACCCTGCGATCCTCGGCGAGGTGCTGCGCGGTGGCGCGTCGAAGGTGGCGGAGGCGGGCGGCGTGATCGCCGGCGGCCACACGATCTTCGATGTCGAGCCCAAGTACGGGCTCTCCGTGACGGGGTTCATCGATCCGGCGCAGATCCTGCAGAAGAGCGGCGCGCAGCCGGGCGATGTGCTGCTGCTCACCAAGCGCATCGGCACGGGCGTCCTGCTCACGGCGCAGAAGGAGTCGCGCGAGGGCTGCGAGGCCGGCTACGAGGCCGCGATCCAGAGCATGCTCCAGTTGAACCGGCGTGGCTCCGAGCTGGCGCGAGAGCACGGCGCCCACGCGATGACCGACATCACCGGCTATGCGCTGATGGGCCACTCCTCCGAGGTGGCGATCCGCAGCGGGGTGCGCCTGGTGATCGACGCCGCCTCGGTGCCGCTGCTGCCGGACGCGCAGCGCTTCGCGGCGGCGGGTGCCACCACGGGCGGCGGCGGTCGCAACAAGGCGCAGCTGGCGGATCGCGTGCAGATCAGCGGCGACGTGGATCCCGCGCTCGTGGAGATGCTGTTCGACCCGCAGACCTCGGGCCCGCTGTTCATCGCCGTGGCGCCGGATCGCGCGGAGGTGCTGCGATCGGCGATCGAGGCGGAGACGGGCGGCTGTTGGGCGATCGGTGTCGCCGAGGCCGGCGAGCCGATGGTGGTGGTGCGCTAGAGCGTCTCGCGCGCCTACTCGCGCCTACTCGCGTCGGCCGAGCGGCTGGCGCTGCGCATCCTCAGGCACGATGTCCCATGTGGTCACCTCGGGGTCCCCGCCGGGGCCGCCGAAGGGGATGGCGTTCCGCCGCAGGAAGTCCTCCACCTGGCCGATCGCGGGCTCCGTGAGCATGGAGCCGCGGTCCACGGCGCGCGGGCCGCGGACTGGCAGCGCCGCGGGCGGCTCGTGCGGGCCGAAGTGCTCCTCGGGCGCGATCACCAGCGTGGGCACGGATAGGTGCCCCGTGTGGTGAACCACGAAGTCACGCGCGTCCTGGTCGGCGTCGATGTCGAAGGACACGAAGGTGATCGGGTGGGCCTTCACCCACTGCTGCCAGCGCATCATGTCCGGACAGAAGCTGGATCGGCCGTAGACCACCAGTCGAGTCATGCGCGGCTCCACAGCGTCTCGAATCCCTCGCCACCGCGCACCGCGGCCAGCATGTCCACGCGCTCGCGCTGCCGGAGGTCGTCCAGGATCTCTTCGATCATCGCGCGCACGTCCACGCCCTGCTCGTCCCGGATGCGCCCGGCGGCCCCGGAGAGCAGGGGGGAGGCGTCCAGGTAGGCGACGGAGTGCGGCCAGACGAAGAACAGGAACTGCTCTGGCGCGCGCAGCCCGGGGCGGCGAGCACTCAGCCAGATCTGGCGCTCGTCCGCGCCCGCCAGCGGCTCCACCATCTCCACGATCGGCGGCGTGTGGCCTCGCGGATCATCGCGCAGGTCGACCAGCAGGCGGTCGGGCGTGAAATCGAAGCCGAGGACGATCACGTCCGCGCCGCGCACGGCCTCGTCGATCGCCTCGGGATCGAGGGCGGGGCCGTTGTCGCCGAACATTCCCACGTCAGGCACGCGCGATCCTTGTCAGATGGTCAGGGCGGAAACAGAGACGGGGCCGCGTGAGCGACCCCGTCTCCCAGAGTCCGTTCGGGACGGTACCGGCTAGTACATGTCCATGTTCGGAGTGGCGGTCTGCCCCTCCGGGATGTCGGTCACCAGGACGTTGGTCGTGAGGACCATGCCCGCGATCGACACGGCGTTCTCGAGCGCGGCCTTCGTTACCTTGGCCGGGTCGATGATGCCGAGTTGGACCATGTCGCCGTAGGTGTCGGCGGCGGCGTCGTAGCCCTGGCCGCGCTTCAGGCTGCGCACCTTCTGGACGATGACGGAGCCATCCTGGCCGGCGTTGTGAGCGATGCGGCGCAGCGGCTCCTCCAGCGCGCGGCGGAGGATGCGGACACCCGTCATCTCGTCCGCGTTGTCCAACTGGATCTTGTCCAGGACGGGCAGCGCGTTCAGGAAGGCCACGCCACCACCGGGGACCATGCCCTCTTCCACGGCGGCGCGGGTGGCGGACAGGGCGTCCTCCACGCGGTGCTTCTTCTCCGTGAGCTCAACCTCGGTGGCCGCGCCGACCTTCACGATCGCGACGGAGCCGGAGAGCTTGCCCAGGCGCTCCTGGAGCTTCTCCTTGTCCCAGTCGGACGTGGAGTTGGCGAGCTGCGCGCGAATCATCTTCACGCGCTCCTCGATGCCCTTCTTGGTGCCCTTGCCCTCGATGATCGTCGTCTCTTCCTTGGCGACGACGACGCGACGGGCGCGGCCCATGTCCTCCATCGTGGCGGAGTCCAGGCCGCGGCTCAGCTCAGCGCTGATCAGTGTGGCGCCGGTGAGGGAGGCGATGTCGCCCAGGTTCTCCTTGCGGCGGTCGCCGAAGCCCGGGGCCTTCACGGCGACCACGTTGACGGTGCCGCGGAGCTTGTTCACCGCGAGCGTGGCCAGCGCCTCGCCGTCCACGTCCTCAGCGATGATGACGAGGTTCTTGGAGACGCCGAGCTGCTTCTCCAGCCACGGCAGGATGTCGTTCACGGAGGAGAGCTTGCGGTCGGTGACGAAGATGTACGGGTCTTCGAGGACCGCTTCCATGCGCTCCGGGTTGGTGACGAAGTAGGCGGAGATGTAGCCGCGGTCGAAGGCCATGCCTTCCACGTACTCGATCTCGGTCTGGATGCCCTTCGACTCCTCGACCGTGATGACGCCGTCCTTGCCGGCCTGCTCCATCACCTCGCCGATGAGCTCGCCGATCTCCTTGGAGGCGGCGGAGATGGCGGCGACCTGCGACATCTGCTCGCGGGTGGTGACCTTCACCGCGTTCTTGGTGACGGCTTCCTTGATCGCCTTCGCGGCGATCTCGATGCCGCGCTTCAGGGCCATGGGGTCAGCGCCCGCCGCGACGTTCTTCATGCCCTCGTGGACGATCGCCTGGCCCAGAACCGTGGCGGTCGTGGTGCCGTCACCGGCGATGTCGTTCGTCTTGGAGGCGATCTCCTTGGCGAGCTGAGCGCCGATGTTCTCGAACGTGTTCTGAAGCTCGATGTCCTTCGCGATCGTCACACCGTCATTGGTGATGGTGGGCGCGCCGAACTTCTTGTCGAGGACGACGTTGCGACCGCGGGGGCCCAGCGTCATCTTGACCGCGTCCGCCAGCGCGTCGATACCATCGCGCATCGCCTGGCGCGCCTGCTCGTCGAACAGCAGCTGCTTGGCCATAGGTGAGTTGTCCTTTGCTCCCGCGCCCCACGACCGCCGAGTCGGGCAGCGCACACGTTTAGCACTCTCGGAACCGGAGTGCTAACTTTTTACCGAATCGCGAGCGGTCACGCAAGAGGGAGAGGCACGGTTCTGCCTCGCAGGAGTGCCATCGCCCCTCAAATCGGACATAAGTGCGACGTTCGGCGAGCCGGCGAGGCCTGGTCGCGGGCGCAAGCGGGCGGGCGAGGTCCTTCGGTCAGCCCAGCGAGCCGACCAGCGCCTCCACCTGCGACATCACCTTTGCCATCCCGCCGGACTGTTTCAGCGCCACGGAGAGCGGCGGCCGATCCCACTCGTCCGGGATCGCCGAGGGGTCAACGGCAGGGGCGATGCCGTCCGGCAGGCCGTAGGCGCGCACGAACATCCGGGCGCGCAGGACGCAGGCGGTCAGGCTGCGGGGGTCGGGCAGGGTGTCCAGCGGGCGCGCGTGGTCGCGCACGGCCTCCGATAGGCTCTCCGGGAAGTTCCAGTGCAGCGCCAGCGCGCCGCCCAGCTCCGCTGCCGTGAAGCCCAGCACCTGCCGTTCTGCCTCCGGCATGGGCACGCCCGACTGCTGGTGCAGGCCGATCGCGCGGTGAAGCTCGTCCGGGCGCCCTTGGTCGAGGGCGAGGAGGCCGATCTGGTGCAGGACGCCGGCGGTGAACGCCTCCTCCTGGTGCGCGCCCTCCGTCCGCGCCAGCACCTCCGCGAGGATGCCGGTGGCGATCGAGAACTGCCAGAAGCCGTCGTAGTCCAGGTTGCTGGCGCTGCTGGCGGTCTGCATCAGGCAGGAGGTGAGCGCGGCACCTCGGACGGAGCGGAAGCCCAGGAGCACCACGGCGTCGCGGGCCGTGGTGATGCGGCGCGCGAAGCCGTAGTAGGGGGAGTTGGCGAGGCGGAGGAGCTTCGCCGTTAGCGCCTGATCCGTCGCGATGATCGAGGCCAGCTCATGCGCGGAGAACTTGCCCTCGTCCAGCCCCAGGATGCGCTGCGCGACCTGCGGCAGCGGGCGAAGGTCGGCGACCTCCGCCAGCACCTCGTCCAGGGCTG
>JAQCJS010000042.1 GCA_027592975.1 Chloroflexota bacterium | reverse complement strand
CCCGCCGCCCAGCAGGAGCGGCCTGGTGCGGGCCACGGAGCCGCCCAGCGGGTGCCGCCCGAGATCGAGGCCACGCGCGATCGCGACCAGTGCGCCGGTGGCGACGAGTGCGAGGTGGTACTCCCAGTAGCCGGTGAACAGCGCGGGCGCGGCGATCGCCACCAGCAGGCCGCCCAGCGCACCGCCCACGGAGACCATCAGGTAGAACGCCGTCAGGTGGCGGGAGGCCGGGCGCAGCCGCACCAGCTCTCCGTGCAGCGCGAAACAGGCGATGAACAGCGAGCCGGCGTACAGCAGGATCTGCCAGAGCAGCGCCATGGTGATCGCGCCGAGCACGAACGCGCCCACGCCGAGCCCCGCCGCCAGCAGGGGCACGTCGCGCAGCGGCTGGTAGGTGCGGTCGTCGCCGAAGCAGAGGATGAACGTCAGCAGGTAGAGCGCCAGCGGCAGCACCCAGAGCAGCGGAATGGAGGCGACGTCCTGCGTCAGTTGGTTCGTGGTCGCCAGCAGCACCACGGAGGCGCACGCCGGCAGCGCGAGCCAGAGCGCCACGTTCGCAGGCGTCACGGCCGCGGTGCCGCCGGCCTCCGTGACGTCCTCCGCCGTCTCGTCCGGGCGGGCGCGTCTCGCCACCCGCCACGCGAGGTAGGAGCAGGTGACTGCGAATACGACATAACTCACCGACCACAGCCAGGCCTGCGTCTGCAGCCCCAGGAAGCGCTCGAACAGGATCGGGTAGGTGAGGAGCGCGAGCAGGGAGCCGATGTTGGAGAGCGAGTAGAGGCGGTAGGGGGAGACGCCCGGGTGGTCGTGCGTGAACCAGCGTTGCACCAGCGGCGCGGTGGCGGAGAGCAGCGTGTACGGCGCGCCCACCGTGAGCGCGAGCACGATGAGGACGCGCAGGGTGGGGTCGCCGCCGTCCTCCGGCTTCCACATCGCGTCCGGGATGATCGGGATGGTCAGCGCGGCGATCGCCAGCAGGACGATGTGCAGGGTGCCCTGCCGCCGCAGGGAGAGCCGGCTGGAGACGAAGTGCGCATAGGCGTACCCGGCCAGAAGCGCCATCTGGAAGAACAGCATGGTCGTGGTCCAGACGGCGGAGCCACCGCCGAACCACGGCAGGATCGCCTTGCCGATGAGCGGCTGGACCTGGAAGAGCAGGAACGCGCTCAGGAAGGTGGTCGCGGCGTAGACGGCGATCCGCTCCCCGCCCCTCGCCGACTTCGATGCGTTCTCGGAAGCGATCCCCGTCGTGCTGGATGCCACGCTGCCCCCTCTGTTCCCGGCCCCTAGCCCGACACAATAGGCGAACCCGCCCGCCCTGCGACCGGCCCGGGCGAGGCTTCCCCCGGGGGCTCCGGCATCCGCAGATGTCTTCCGAAGATCACCGGGCGGGCACGAACGCGCACGGAGGTGGTTCCGTTAGAATGCGTGAGTCGCATAGAATGCGTGAGTCGCATAGAATGCGTGAGTCGCACATGCGGCTGGAAGGTGTACGAAATGCCGGCGTGCTCCGGGGACGATGCGACAGACAGGATCGACGGCATGGCCCTCGCGACCGAGCGGCAGCGCATCCAGCACCTCCTGCGGCGTGCCGGCTTCGGGTACTCGCCCGAGGAATTGGGCGAGTACCTTGCGCTGGGGCTGGAGGGCTCGGTCGACCGGCTGCTGCACCCGGAGCGGGTGGACGACTCCGCAGCCGAGGCAGTCGCGGCCGCCTTCCGCGAGCGTGCGCTGCGAGATGTTAAAATTGGGCGAGCGGGTGAGAACCGGCAGGCGCTCCAGGCGACGTGGCACGCGCGCCTGCTCCTGACGCGGCGACCGCTGCTGGAGAAGCTTACCTACTTCTGGCACGACCACTGGGCGACGGGCGTCCGCAAGGTCGCGAACCCCTCGTACATGCTCCGACAGAACGAGGGGCTCCGGGCGGGCGCGCTCGGCTCGTTCCGTGACATGGCCCTCGCCCTGACGCGCGACCCCGCGATGATGGTGTGGCTGGACAACCGCAACAACGTGGGGAAGGCACCCAACGAGAACTACGCGCGCGAGTTCCTGGAGCTGTTCACACTGGGCGAGGGCGTCCTGTACACGGAGCAGGACGTGCAGGAGACCGCGCGCGCCTTCACCGGCTGGCGCATCACGGCGAAGAAGCCCACCCCGGAGTCCATCTTCCCGATCGCCACCGGTGTCGTGTTCACGCCTCGCCAGTGGGACGCCGGCACGAAGACCGTGCTCGGCTTTACGGGCAAGTTCGGCGACGAGGACATCATCCGCATCGTGACGTCGCGGCGAGAGTGCGCTGACCACGTGGGCGCGAAGTTGTGGCGCTTCTTCGCGGTGCCGGAGCCGACGGCCGCGATGATCGCCCGCACGACGGACGCCTACCTCGCGCACGACACCTCGATCCGGGAGATGGTGCGCGTGATCCTGCTGTCGCCGGAGATGTACTCGGACGCGGCCTACCGCTGGCGGATGAAGAGCCCGGTGGAGTACGTGGTACAGACATCGCGCGCGTTGGGCCTCACGTCCCGCACGGCGTGGGTCGGCCGCGACACGAAAAGGCAAGGACAGACGCTGTTCGATCCCCCCAGCGTGGCCGGCTGGAACTGGGGCGAGGCGTGGATCAACTCCAACACGCTCCTCGCACGCGCCAACTTCGCGAACGAGGTCACGCGGCGCGGCAAGATCGCGCAGAACCTGGACGCCGCTGAGCTGCTGAAGGCGCACGGCGCGACGCGCACCGCGGCCGAGGCGGTGGACTTCGCGCTGGACCTGATCGTCGGCGGGGATGTCGATCCGGAAACGCGCGCGACGCTCATCGAGCACCTGGGCGGCGCCCACTTCGACTTCCAGCAGGCGAACCGCTCCGGCGCGCTGCAGGGCCTGTTCTATCTCGTCCTGACGATGCCGCTGGCGCAGCTGGGATAGGGGAGCGCGTTCATGACCTACGAGGACGACACGTTCCTGACGCGCCCTATCGACCGGCGCACGTTCATCCGCCGCGGCATCGCGTTCGTGGGTGCGGGGGCCATGACGCCGCCGGCCTACCTGCGCGCCGTGTTCGACGAGGACTCCCGCCCGCTCACTGCGGAGTCGGCGGTGAACTTCGCCGCTGAGCAGCGGCACGTGCTGGTGGTGCTGCAGCTCGCGGGCGGCAACGACGGCCTGAACACCGTCGCCCCGGTCGGCGACGGCGCCTACTTCGATGCCCGCCCGGGCATCGCGCTCAACCCGGAGGCGGCCCTGCCGCTGGGTGACGGGCTGGCGCTGAACCCGGTGATGACGGGGATGAAGACGCTCTACGACCGAGGCCAGCTGGGCGTCGTCCTCGGCGTCGGCTACCCGCAGCCCAACCGCTCGCACTTCCGCTCGATGGACATCTGGCACACCGCCTCGCTGGACAAGCACACGGACACCGGCTGGATCGGCCGGCTGCTGGACGCGACGAAGCACGAGCGCCAGTCGCTCTGGCGTGCGGCGAACATCGGCCAGTCGCAGGCGCTGTCATTCCGCAGCGAGGACGGCTTCGTGCCCTCGATCGGGGCGGTGCCGGCCTACGTCCTGCAGACGGACGGCCGCTTCCCCGCGGAGGGCGCGCGCCGTCAGCAGCACTTCGTACAGCTCTACCGGCGGCAGGCGGAGGCGCTGGCGATCCAGGCCGAGTACGGCGGCCAGTTGGCCTTCGTCTCCCGCACCGGCCTCGAGGCGTACCAGTCGACCATCGACCTGCACGCCACGGTTGGGACCTACGAGGCGAAGGCGGCGTACCCGGCGTCGCCGCTGGGCGGGGCGCTCAAGACGGCAGCCCACCTCATCAACTCGAACCTGGCGACCGGGGTGTGCTACGTCACCACGGGCGGCTTTGACACGCACTCCACCCAGACCGGTGTGCATGACGGGCTGCTGGCGGGCGTCTCCAACGCGCTGCTGGCGTTCTACGATGACCTGCAGGCGCGGGGCGTCGCCGACCGCGTGACGACGCTGCTGTGGAGCGAGTTCGGGCGGCGCGTGAAGGAGAACGGATCGCGCGGCACCGACCACGGCACCGCGGGCCCGATGTTCATCGTCGGCGGCGGCGTGCGGCCAGGGCTCCACGGTGAGCAGCCCTCGATCACCGGCCTGGATGCGGGCGGTGACCTGAAGTTCACCACGGACTTCCGCTCGGTCTACGCCTCCGTGATCGCGCAGCGCTTCAACATGGAGCCGAAGGACATCCTGGGCGCGTCGTACCCGACGCTCCCACTGTTCGCGTAGCGCCCAAGGGCGCGAGGCGGGGCGGATCCCCGCGGGAGACGCGCCTAGATCACCGCGTCCGTGCGCAGTTGCTCGATCTGCGCCGCGCTGTAGCCGAGTTCGGCGAGCACCTCGCCGTTGTGGGCGCCCAGGTCGGGCGCGGCGCTGCGGACGCTGGCGGGCGTGCGCGAGAGCCTGACGGGGTGCCGCTGCACCTGCAGTTCGCCCAGCGCGGGATGCTCGACCGTGGCGGTGAGGCCGAGGTGCCGCACCTGCTCGTCCTCGTACACCTGCTTCACGTCGTAGATCGGGCCGCAGGGGATGCCGGCGGCATTCAGCACCTCCACCCACTCCGCGCTGCTGCGCGTGCGCACGGGCGCGGAGAGCAGCGGGTTCAGTGCGGCGCGGTTCGCGGAGCGATCCACGGGCGTGGCGAACCGAGGATCCTCGATGATCTCCGGGACGCCAAGGGACTCGCAGAGCTTGCGCCACATCGCCTGCCCGGTGGTGGCGATGTTGATGTAGCCGTCGGTCGTCTCGTAGACCCCCGTGGGGATCGTCGTCGGATGCTCGTTGCCGGCCTGCGGCGGCACCTCGCCGTCGATCAGCCAGCGCGTCGTCTGGAAGTCCAGCATCGCGACCTGCGCCTCCAGCAGCGATGTGGTGACCCACTGCCCGCGCCCGGAGCGCTCGCGCTCCAGCAGCGCGACGAGGATGCCCTGCGCGAGGAACAGGCCGGCGGAGAGGTCGGCGACGGGGATCCCGGCGCGCACGGGGCCCTGCCCCGGCAGGCCGGTGATCGACATCATCCCGCCCAGCCCCTGCGCGATCTGGTCGAAGCCCGGACGGTCGGCGTACGGGCCGTCCTGCCCGAAGCCGGAAATGCTGCCGTACACGATCCGCGGGTTGATCGCGGAGAGTGCCTCGTAGTCGATGCCGAGGCGGTGCTTCACGCCGGGGCGGTAGTTCTCCACCACCACGTCCGCGCTCGCGACCAGCTGCTTCAGGATCGTGACGCCCGCCGGCTTGCGCAGATCGAGCGTTATGTTGCGCGTGTTGCGGCGCAGGTTCTGCGTGTCCGAGTTGCGTCGAGGAAAGTCGTCGTAGTCCTCCGCGCGCGAGGAGATCTGCACCACGCTCGCGCCCCAGTCCGCCAGCTGGCGGACGGCGGTCGGGCCGGAGCGCGCGCGGGTGAGATCGATCACGGTGATGTGCGACAGCGGCCCGGGCGTGCTCGTCTCGCCCGTCATCGTGAGGGCTCTTCGGCCGGCAGGATCTGCGACGAGCCGAGCGAGGCGGGGTTGCGCATCGCCCAGCGCCCCGCGTCGACCGTGGCGAGGAAGTCCTCGATGGCGCGGTTGAAGGCGGCGGGCTCCTCCAGGTTGATCGTGTGGCCGGTGCGCGGCAGGACGACGAGGCCGGAGGAGTGGATGCGCCGCTTCATGAACAGCGCCGGCTCCAGGCATGGCTCGTCCTCGTCACCGACGACGATCAGCGTGGGCACGGTCATCGCCGACATGCCCGCTTCGAGCTCGAAGATCGTCGGGCGGGTGAGTTGCACGCCCTGCAGCGTGAGCGCGTGGCCCAGGGCGTCCTGTGCCGCGAACTGGTCGCGGAACTCCTCCCAGCCCAGCGGGTCCCGGTCGATGAACTGCACGCGGGTCGGGCCGCGCGTGTAGATCTCCGACATCACGCGCATCCCGTCGCGCTTGAAGCGCTCCGCGGTCGCCTCGATGTCCTTCACGTACGCCTCGCGGTCGGCGGATCCGCTGCCGTAGCCCGCGCCCGCGACGACGAGCGACAGCGCGCGATCGGGGTGCTTGATGCCGAAGTGCAGCGTCGCGTAGCCGCCCATGGACAGCCCCACGATGTGCGCCCGGTCGATGCCCAGGCCGTCCATCAACCCAAGGAGGTCGCCTACCGCGTGATCCTGCGAGTACGACGCCAGATCCTGCGGCACATCGGACGGCGGGTAGCCTCGTGCGTTGTACGCGATGCAGCGGTAGCGCCGGGCGAAGTGGCGCATCTGCAGGTGCCAGGACACGCTATCGCCCGCGAACTCGTGGACGAAGATGACCGGTGTGCCGGAGCCGCGCTCCTCGTAGTAGAGGTTCACTCCGTTGACGGCGACATGCGGCATGGCTGCTCTCCTTGACACCCCGGCGGAGCCGGTCGAGATCCCTCGGACGCCCGCATCCTCGGACTCCGGTGGGCAGGCTGTCCAGTGACGCGATGATTTGGCGCGCCCGTGTAGACTCGCGCCATGACGAGCACCCTCATGCACCGCGTGGCAATCGCCGGGATCGGCGAGACCGAATACTCCCGGAACTCCGGGCGCAGCGAGACGCGCCTGGCGCTGGACGCGATCCAGGCGGCGCTGGACGACGCCGGCATCGATCGCACCGAGGTGGACGGCCTGATGCGCTGGTCCGTGGACACGACCAGCGAGGAAGAGGTCGCCGCCAACCTGGGCGTGAAGGATCTCGCGTGGTTCGGCGAGGTGAACCAGGCGGGCAACGTGGGTGCTGCCCTCGTCACCCACGCCGCCGCCGCGATCCACGCCGGACTGGCGAACGTGGTCGTCATCTACCGCGGCGTGAACGGCCGATCCGGGCGCCGCTACGGGCGCGGCGAGGTCACGGGACGCCGGGGGCAGGGCGGGGCGGCGTACACGGAGCCGTTCGGGCTGCTCACTCCCCAGCACGGCCTGGCCATGCTGGCGCGGCGGCGGATGCACGAGTTCGGCACGACCAGCTGCCAGTTCGGCTGGGTCGCGGTCTCCGAGCGCGAGCACGCGAACCGCAATCCCCGCGCCACCTACTACGACCGCCCGCTGACGATCGACGACCACCAGGACTCCCGGCTGATTGTCGACCCGTTCCGGCTCTTCGACTGCTGCCTCGAAACCGACGGCGGCGGCGCGATCGTCCTGACCAGCACGGAGCGCGCGCGAGACCTGAAGCAGCCGCCCGCGCTGATCCGCGCCGCCGCGCAGGCGGGGTTCAGCGAGCGCGCGTACGTGGACACCGCCGCCGTCTCGACCGCGCCTCGACTCTGGGCGCAGGCGGAGGTGCGGCCGGAGGACATTGATGTCGTTCAGATCTACGACCACTTCGCGCCGTTCGTGATCTTCGCGCTGGAGGACTACGGGTTCGTGAAGCGCGGCGAGGGCGGCCCGTTCGTGGAGGCCGGCGGCATGCGCTGGGATGGCGGCACGCTGCCCGTGAACACCTCCGGGGGCCACCTGAGCGAGGCGTACCTGCAGGGCATGAACCAGCTCATCGAGTCCGTGCGGCAGGTCCGCGGCACCTCCACGGCGCAGGTCGCGGACGCCCACCTCTCCTTCTGCGACACGGGCATCGGCACCGGCGCGATCATCCTGGAGCGCGACCGGTGATCCCGCACAGCGTGGTACCGCGGACTGGCATCCTGGAGCGCGACCGGTGATCCCGCACAGCGTGGTACCGCGGACTGGCATCCTGGAGCGCGACCG
>JAQCJS010000041.1 GCA_027592975.1 Chloroflexota bacterium | reverse complement strand
CACAGCCCGCGCGCGGGGCGGGGAGCGCGAGGGGCGAAGCCCCTCGCTTCTCATCCCCCTTCCCGCCTGGGGAAGGGGGCAGGGGGATGGGCACACCGCCGCCCCCACGCCCAACCTCGATCCCCGCAAACGCCGCGAACGCCGAGGCGCGCCGCCCGCGATCCCCTGCGCCGCCACGCACGTGATGCCGATGCTCTTCGCATGGGCGCACGCCCGGAAAGGATGCGGCGATGCCGACGTGGCTGCTCGTGGCTCTCGGGATCGTGGCGGCGCTCGCGGCCACCGCGGTGTGGGACGCCGTCCAGACGAAGCACGCGATCCTGCGCGTGTACCCGCTCCTCGGACGGCTGCGCTACCTGCTGGAGAAGGTCGGGCCGGAGCTGCGCCAGTACATCGTCACCAGTGACCTCGCGGAGCGGCCGTACCACCGCGCGCAGCGGTCGTGGGCCTACCGCGCGGCGAAGGGCGTGGACGCGGCCGTGGGCTTCGGCACGCAGCAGGATCTGACCCAGCCCGGCCAGTACCACTTCCTCCCCTCCCCCTTTCCCGCGCTCCACGACGAGGCGCCCGAGGATGCCGCGCCGCACGTCGTCGGGCCGCACCGGCCGCGGCCCTTCGTGACGCGCTCCCGCGTGGGCATCGCGCCGATGTCGTTCGGCGCGCTGTCGGAGGCGGCGGTGCGGGCGCTCGCGCTCGGTGCGGGCGAGGTGGGCGTGAGCCTCAACACCGGCGAGGGCGGACTCGCGCCGCACCACCTCGTCGGCGGCGGGCCGGTGGTCTTCCAGATCGGGCCGGCGAAGTACGGCGTGCGCACTGCGACGGGCGAGATGGACTGGGCGCGCCTGCACGAGATCGGCACTGACCCGCAGATCGCCGCGATCGAGATCAAGGTCGGGCAGGGCGCGAAGCCCGGCAAGGGCGGCATCCTCCCCGGCGCGAAGGTCACCCCCGAGATCGCCGCAATCCGAGGCATCCCCGTGGGCGAGGCCTCGCTCTCACCGAACCGCTTCACGGAATTCTCGACCGTGCCGGAGTTGATCGACTTCGTCGAGCGCGTGAAGGCCGAGGTGCCGGTGCCTGTGGGCGTGAAGATCGTCGTTGGTGATCCCGGCTTCGCGGACGACCTCGCGCGGACGCTGGCGCAGGAGGGGCGCGGGCCAGACTACGTCTCCGTGGACGGCGCGGAGGGCGGCACCGGCGCGGCGCCCATGTCGCTCACCGATCACATGGGCCTGCCGCTGCAGGACGCGATCATCGAGGTGGATGACGCCTACCGGCGCTGGGGCGTGCGCGACCGCGTGACGCTGATCGCCGCCGGGCGCATTGTCACCGGCGCGGAGGCGGCGCACGCCATGGCGCTGGGCGCGGACCTGGTGAACATCGGGCGCGGCTTCCTGTTCTCGATCGGTTGCATCCAGGCGCTGCGCTGCCACACCAACGAGTGCCCCACCGGCCTCGCGACGCAAAGCGCGTGGCGGCAGCGCGGCCTGGTGCCGCAGGACAAGCGCTCGCGTGTGGCGAACTATGCGCGCGCCGTGAACGAGGATCTGATGGTGGTGACCCGATCGCTCGGCCTGCGCTCGCCCGGCGAACTGTCGCGCGATCACCTCGAGATGGTGGTGGCGATCGGCCAGCGGATGCGCGCGAGCGACCTGTACCCCTACCCGCCGCTGGCGCTGCAGGCGATGGTGTCCCCCGAGGTGGTGCGGCCGTTCGCGCCCCATCGAGCATCGCAGCCCGCGCTGACGTCAGCGGGTGCGCCCTCGGACGCCACGCCCGTGTTCTGGGTCGCCTAGCGCGCCGCCTGCTGCCGGAACCACCGGAAGTACTGGACGAGCAGCAGCGCGATGAGCGCGACCGTGGTGTAGTTCGACACGCGGCGCACGGTGCGGTTGCCTTCGAACTCGATCAGCGTGATCGTCACCGACACGGCAATCAGCGCCAGCACGATCGCGACCCGCGCGTGCCGCGAGAGCATCGCCCCCACGCTCCCCGCCTCGCGATAGGCCTGCGCGACCAGCACAAGGCCCAGCGGCACCAGCGCGGCGAGCGCAGTCAGGTGCGAGGCGGAGAACACGAGCCGCCACCACGCGGCGCCGTTCATCGCGCCGGCGATCGTGGCGATGAGCCCAAGGATCGTCAGGATGCCGAAGATGCGGAAGGTCTTGTCGACGAGGCGCAGGGTGCTGTTCATGGCATCCATCGTCGCATGCAAGTCGAAGCGAGTCTGCTAAGCGTCCGCGACCACCAGTGCATACGAGGCCTCGATCGTGGCGATGTTTCGTGTCGCGGCCCGCCTCAACCAGACACCCGCCAAGACGCCAGGGATTCCGACGACCGCCCCAACGATTGTGATCGAGATTGCGACGCCTGCCGCGATCAGCCCGATCCCGATCCAGCGGTGCAGCACTTGCCCTTGGAGCATCGTTTCCTTCTGCGCGAGGAGGGCGTCAGGGCCGCGCGAAGCGCTTGACTTGAAGGCCTCGACCAGCCTCGTCTCACTCAGACTGACCATCCGGTTTAGTGAGTCCATCATCGCCCTGCCCTCCGTTCGCTTGAACGCGCGAATCATGAAAGAGCAGCAGAGAGCCTGTCAAACGCGCTTGTTATGCAGACGTGTCGATAGCAGCCTGGGCGGCGGCGCCCCTTGAGCACTGAGAAGCGCCAGCCGGACGCCTTCGCGCGCCAGCAGCCAGTGCTTGCGAGGCAGGCCGCCGCCGTAGCCGGTGAGCGACTGGTTCGCGCCGATCACCCGGTGACACGGCACGACGATCGAGATCGGGTTGCGGCCGTTCGCCGCACCGACCGCCCGGGAGGCCGTCGGGTGGTCCAGGCGCGCGGCGATCGTGCCGTAATTCACCGTCTGCCCGTACGGGATGTCGCGCAGCGCCATCCACACCCGCAGCTGCCAGTCCGTGCCGTGCGGTGCCAGGGCCAGGTCGAACGTCCGGCGCTCGCCGGCGAAGTACTGGCCCAGCTGCCGCACCACCTCGGCCACGGGCGCACCGCCGCGCTCCGGCGTCGCGCCCGTCTCGCGCTCGACGCGGTCGATGAACCGCGTGGCGTCCTCCGGCCCCGCGAGGTACTCGATGTGCGCGAGCGCGTCCCCCTCGCAGCCGATGAACAGCCAGCCGACGGGGGACTCGATCAGGTCATAGGTGGCGTAGGTGGGCACGGGGGACCTCCGATCGGTTACTCCGCGGCACCCCAGTCGCGCTCCTCGCGCGCCTCGATGACGCGCTCCATGGCCGCGCTGGGGACGGGCCACTGGACCAGGTACCGGGGCAGGGAGTGGTTCTGCCAGTAGTGCGGCAGGTGGCAGCCGCCGTTGAACGGATTGCACTCGTGGCCGGCCGCCACCTGCTCCTGCAATCGCTCCCGCTGGATGTCGTTCATCGTGCTGCCTCCTCCACCCTACCGCCGGGGCCATCCTACCGCGCAGGGCGGTCAGGCGGGCCAACGGGCAGGCCCTCCGGTGTATGCTCGCGGCCGAGGGCGCAGCCCCAGACGCGCGGCCGATCTGGCCTGCGGACACTGAGCATCGAAGCACCCGGGAGGACTCCACCATGCGACCGAACACCGCTCTGCGCGCTTGGCGCGACGGCAAGCAAACCGTGGGGGCGTGGCTCTCCATCCCCAGCGGCCACAGCGCCGAGGCGATGGCGCACGCGGGCTTCGACTGGCTGTGCGTGGACATGCAGCACGGGCTGATCGACTACGGCGCCGCGGTGGAGATGCTGCGCGCGATCTCCACCACGGACACGATCCCGTTCGTCCGCGTCCCCTGGAACGAGCCGTCCATGATCATGAAGGTGCTGGACGCCGGCGCCTACGGCGTGGTGATCCCGCTGGTGAACAACCGCGAGGAGGCCGAGCGCGCCGTGTGGGCGGCGAAGTATCCGCCCGAAGGCGGCCGCTCCTCCGGTCCCGCGCGCGTCTCCTTCTACGCCGGCGACGGCTACCAGGATCACTCCAACGAGGAGACCGCCGTCATCGTCATGATCGAGACGAAGGAGGGCATCGCGAACATCGACGAGATCCTCTCCGTCCCCGGCGTGGACTGCGCGTACATCGGGCCGAGCGACCTCGCCTACGCGCTCGACATGAAGCCGACCGGCGACAACCGCGACGAGCGCCACCAGCAGGTCTGCCTGGAGCTGATGGAGGCCTGCAAGCGGCACGGGGTCGCGCCGGGCATGCACACGGGCGGCCTGGAGTTCACCTCCATGTGGCTGAAGGCCGGCTTCCAGATGGTGACGCTGGGCTCCGACCTGGGCGCGATGCGTGCGAAGGTCGCGAGCGACCTGGCCGCCGCGCGCGGCACCGCCAGGATCCAGCCCACGATCGCCGAGGCGTAAACGCGTGGCTCCTTCAGATCGCGCTGACACGCGGGGGCCCACCGTCCCGGCCGCCGCGCTCACGGACTACATCGCCCGCATCTTCGCGGCGACCGGGTCGCCGGAGGACGAGGCGCGGCGCATCGCCGGCCACCTGGTGGGTGCGAACCTGCGCGGGCACGACTCGCACGGCGTGATCCGCACGCCCGGCTACGTGAACCTTGCCAGCACGGGCGTCCTCCAGCCCGGCGCGGCGCCCAGCATCGTGCGGGAGTCCGCCTCCACCGCGTTGCTGGACGGCGGCTGGAACTACGGCCAGATCGCCGGGTACCACGCGACCGAGCTGGCGATCGCGAAGGCGCGCGAGACGGGCATCGGCTGGGTGTCGGCGTGCAACAGCGGGCACATCGGCCGCGTCGGCGCGTACGGCGAGCAGATCGTGGAGGCGGGGATGATCGCCTTCGGCGGCGTGAACTCGCCGGGCACCCGGCTCACCGCCGCCTTCGGCGGCGCGCACCGCCGCCTGGGCACCAGCCCGATCATGATCGCGATGCCGGGCCCCACGCCCGCGGAGCCGTTCGTCATGGACATGGCGACCTCCGTGATCGCGGAGGGCAAGGTGCGCGTGGCGGTGAACAAGGGCGTGCAGCTGCAGCCGCACCTGATCATCGATAGCGACGGCCACCCCACCACGGAGCCGCGCGACTTCTACGGCACCGGCGCGAACCCGAAGCAGGGCGCGCTGCTCCCCGTGGGCGGCGAGACCGGCGGCCACAAGGGCTTCGCGCTGAACATGGCGATGGAGGCGCTCTCCGGCATTCTGTCCGGCGCGGGCACCTCGGTGGAGGGGCAGCGCGGGAGCAACGGCATCTTCGTGATGGCGCTGGATCCCACCCGGTTCGTGGGCGCGGACGTGTTCGTTTCCATGATGGCCGCGCTTGTCGGCTTCGTGAAGGAGCCGCCCTACGCCCCCGGCGTGTCCGAGGTGCTCACCGCGGGAGAGCCGGAGCGCCGCACCATGGCCGACCGCCTGGCGACCGGCGTCCCCCTGGACGAGGAGACGTGGAAGCAGATCGCGGACGCCGCCACCTCGGTCGGCGTCGCGCCGCTGCAGGCGTAGCTGTGGCAGCCATCAAGAAGTCCGAACTGGTGAAAGCGAAAGACCTTGAGACGGCCTGCGCGGAGATCGCGTCGTCCTTGGGGCTCACTGTTCGCCATCAAGTGAAGGTCGGTCGTCGGGTATATGGGCCGATCCGTCACATCGACGTGGTCGTGACTGATCCGACAACCCGCAAGTCTCTCGGTATCGAGTGCAAGTTGCAGGTCTCAAAGGGCACAACAGAGGAAAAGATCCCCAGCACATTCGAAGACATCGCCGCATGGCCGGTTCCCGGAATCGTCTGTTTTACCGGCTCAGGGTTCAGCGCGCACATGGTGGCCTACATGTACGCAAGCGGGAAGGCCGTCGAAATCGACGACCTTGAGGACTGGCTACGGCTGTACTTCGTGCTCTGAGATGCCCCGTAGGTAGGCCTCGCGATTCACCCTCCTGCGCACTGCATCGTCGTCCTGAATGTCGTAGTTCCAGAGCAGCAGTTCGCCGACTGGGCCTCGCTTCTCACCCCGCGAGTTGATCGCGCGGCGTGCTTGCAGCACATCAAACCAGTACCTGCCGGCGCCGTCGTAGACACCGATCGCCCAGTCCGCCGATGAATTCGATAGGAGCACCGACACGCCGCGGTTGCTGAGGTCGTCGATCCACCATCTCAACCTGAGCTGATCTGCCCGGTCGAATCCGTTCGATGTGTAGCCGGTGAAGGACGAGGTTTTAGAGAGTGGTTCAAACGGGGGATCCAGGTAGACGAAGTCCCCCGGCTTCGCATCCGTGGTCACGTTCGCGAAGTCGCCATGCGTGATCTCCACGCCCTGCAGCGCGCGCGACGCCGCGCGCAGGTTCGCCTCGTCCAGGATTCGCGGCATCAGGTAGCGGCCATGGGGGACGTTGAACTCACCGCGGCGGTTCACGCGGTAGAGGCCGTTGAAGCAGGTCTTGTTCAGGAAGATGAAGCGCGCCGCCGTGTCCACGCGGTCGTCCGGGGTGCGGGCGCGCTGCGCGTAGTAGAGCTCCGCGCGCTCCTCGGGCCCGGCGGCGAGGTACGGCGCGGACAGCGCCTCCAGACGCGCGATGAGCCGCGCCAGGTCGTCGCGGACCACCTCGTACACCGTGACCAACTCGCGGTTGGCGTCGTTCAGCACGGCGCGGCGGGGGGCGGGATCCGGGTCGCCGGCGAGCGCGAAAAACATCGCGGCGCCGCCCATGAACGGCTCGAAGTAGGTGTCGATGCGCCGGGGGGCGCGGGCGACGAGCTCCGGGATGAGCTGGGTCTTGCCGCCGGCCCACTTCAGGAACGGCCGCGCGGCATGCTCCCGCAGGGCGGGCTCCCCGGCCGGGGCGGGCGAATCGACCGCGTTGGAACGTCGAGCAGCGATGGCGGAGGGCTCCGTCCGGCGTCAGGGAACGTGGATCACCCTGGGGAGGTGGCGGAATTGTATCCGCTTGGGCGTTGGCGGGGCGAATCCGGGCTGGAACGGCCGGGGAAGACGTAACCAGACAGAAACAATCATGACATTCGGGGGACACACCGGCAGGCGATTCTCAGCTCCTACGAGACATGGGGCCGCTCGCGTGAGCGACCCCGGCCCGCCTCCGGGCGGAATGGACGGGAGCAACCCTTGACCGAGCTGAATGCGGCCGATACGGCATGGATCCTGACCAGCGCCGCGCTGGTCCTCTTCATGACGCCCGGCCTGGCCCTGTTCTACGGCGGCATGGTCCGCGCGAAGAACATGCTGGCCATGCTGATGATGAACTACGTCGCCATGGGCGTGGTGACCGTGCTGTGGGTGCTGATCGGGGCATCGCTGGCCTTCTCCGGCAATGGCGGCGGGTTCGTGGGAACGCTTGGCCTGGTCGGCATGAGCGGCGTCGGGCTGGGGAACGAGATCTTCAACTACTCGATCCCGGACTCGCTGTTCCTGATGTTCCAGCTGATGTTCGCCATCATCACCCCGGCCCTGATCGCCGGTGCGGTGGCGGAACGCATGAAGTTCTCCGCCTGGGTGGTGTTCATCTCCATCTGGTCGCTGGTGGTCTACGCACCCATGGCCCACTGGGTCTGGGGCGGCGGCTTCATTGCCACCGCGGTCGGCGCGGTGGACTTCGCGGGCGGCCTGGTGGTTCACATCAACGCCGGCGCTGCGGCGCTCGCGCTGGTGATCGTGCTCGGTCCGCGCGCGGGCTGGGGCAAGCAGATCCTGCGCCCACACAACCTGCCGCTGACCGTCCTGGGCGCCGGCATGCTGTGGCTCGGGTGGTTCGGGTTCAACGCTGGCTCCGCGCTGGGCGCCAACGGC
>JAQCJS010000040.1 GCA_027592975.1 Chloroflexota bacterium | reverse complement strand
CCAGCCGCTCTCCCCGATGCACCTGATCCAGGACCTGAAGGCGCACCTCGCGGGCGTGGGGCCGGCGATCCAGGCCCACCGCCACGAGACCGGCGACGCGGGACGCGAGGTCTCGCCCGTGATGATGGTCGGCGACGTCATCAAGGACGAGACGCTCTGGGCCTGCCGCACCTGTGGCGCCTGCGTCCAGGAGTGCCCCGTGATGATCGAGCATGTCCCCACGATCGTGGACATGCGCCGGTACCTGGTCATGATGGAGGCGCGGATCCCGGCCACTGCGCAGGGAGCCCTTGAGAACCTGGAGATGCGCGGTCACCCGTGGCGCGGCACCGCGCTGGAGCGCACCACCTGGATGGAGGGCCTGGGCGACGTGCCGATCTTCGACGGCAACCAGGAGTACCTCTACTGGGTCGGCTGCTCCGGCTCGCTGGTGGAGCGCAACCTGCCGATCACGAAGGCCGTCTTCCGCCTCCTGGGTGAGTCCGGCGCCTCGTTCGGGGTTCTCGGGCAGGAGGAGACCTGCAACGGCGACCCGGCGCGCCGCCTGGGCAACGAGTACCTGTTCCAGATCCTCGCCGGTCAGCTGATCGAGACGTTCAAGGCGAAGAACGTGCAGCGGGTCATCACCAACTGCCCGCACTGCTTCAACACCTTCAAGAACGAGTACCCCCAGTTCGACGGCCACTTTGAGGTACTGCACCACACGGAGTTCCTGAGCGGGGCGCTCAAGTCCGGCAAGCTGAAGGCGACCCACCCGGTCAACGCCAGCGTGACCTACCACGACTCCTGCTACCTGGGCCGCCTGAACGGCCAGTACGACGCCCCCCGCCAGATCATCGAAATGGTGCCGGGAGCCAGCCTCGTGGAGATGCAGCGCAACTTCAGCAAGGGGCTGTGCTGCGGCGCTGGGGGCGGCAACATGTGGCAGGAGGAGATCGGCGAGCGGCGCGTGAACCACGTCCGCTCAGAGGAGGCTGTCCGCACCGGCGCCTCCCAGGTCATCTCCAACTGCCCGTTCTGCATTCAGATGTTCGAGGACGGGGTTCCGGCCGTGCACCCGGAGGAGGAGGGGCGGATGCGCCCCTTCGACATCGCCGAGTTCCTGGAGGAGTCGGTCTTCGGCAAGAAGTAGGCGCACCGGGCGAATCTGCCGCCGCCCGGCGGGACTTCACCACGTTATTTGCGCGCGATCGAGGCGCGCGGTATGCCATTGATCAGATGTGGGGCGGCGGGCGCCCCTGCAGTCCCCGCACGCGTGCGGGCATACGGAGGCAAGCGACATGCACATCGTGGTCTGCGCGAAGCAGATCCCTGACCCCGAGACTCCCCCTTCGGCGTTCCGCATTGATGCGGTGTCCAACAAGGTGGTGCCGGCGCAGGGGATCGCACCGGTCCTGAGCCAGTTCGACGGCATCGCCGCCGAGGCGGCCCTCCGCATCAAGGAGGCGAACGCCGGCAGCAAGGTGACCGTCATCTCCCTGGGGGCGGACTCGGCCGCTGCCGCCATCAAGCAGGTCCTCGCCATGGGCGCGGACGAGGGCGTGCTGCTGAACGACCCGGCCTTCGAGGACGGCGACTCCTACACCACCGCCAAGACCCTGGCTGCCGCCATCAAGAAGCTGGGCGACGTGGACGCCGTCTTCTGCGGCCGCCAGGCCGCGGACTGGGACATGGGCCAGGTGGGCCTGCTGATCGCGGAGGAGATGGGCTGGCCCGTCTCCATCATCGCGAAGGGCGTGACCACCGGCGGAGCCGGTCTGCAGATCCAGCGCGTGGTGGAGGACGGCTACGAGACCGTGGAGACCCCGCTTCCCGCGGTGGTCACCGTCTCCAACGAGTTCGGCGAGCCGCGCTACCCGAAGCTCCCCCAGATCATGGCCGCGGCCAAGAAGACCGTGACCCAGTGGAAGACCGGCGACCTGGGCCTGGCCGCGAACGAGGTCGGTGCCGCCGGTGCCCGCCTCAAGCTGGAGAAGCTGGCCACCCCGCCGAAGGGCGGTGCCGTTGAACTGATGCCGGGCGACTCGCCGGAGGAGCAGGCCGCTGCCCTCGTCGCGAAGCTGCGCGCCGACAAGATCATCTAGTTCAACGACGGACGGGAGAAGCACAGACATGGCACGAAACATCCTGGTCGTCGGCGAACTGGTAGACGGACAGCCCACCTCCACGACGCTTGAAATGCTGGGCGGTGCCGCCGCTCTGGCGGGGGGCGGCACCGTGGGCGTGACGCTCCTCGGCTCCGGCGCCTCCGCGGCCGCTCCGGCCTGCGCCGGTGCGACAACCGCGTACGTCAATGACGACACCGCCTACGACACGTTCCTGGGCGAGCAGTGGCTGGAGGCGATCGGAACCGCGCTGGACCAGTCCAACCCGGAACTGGTGCTCATTGCCCAGTCCACCGCCGGCCGTGAGATCGGTCCGCGCCTGGCCCACCGCCGCAACACCGCCGTGGCGATGGACTGCACCTCGATCGTGGACGACGGCGGCACGATCAAGGCGAACCGCCCGGCCTACGGCGGCAACGCCGTGGCGACCTACTCCTTCGCGACCAGCCCGGCGGTCGCGACCGTTCGTGCGAAGTCGTTCGAGGTCGCTTCCGGCGCGGGTGCTGGCAGCACCGTCAACCTGCCTGCTCCGGGCGCCAGCCGCGTCACCGTGACCGGCCGCGAGAAGGTGGTCGCGGAGGGACTGCAGCTGCAGGAAGCCTCCATCGTCGTCGCGGGCGGCCGTGGCGTCGGCAACAGTGAATCCTTCCGAGTGCTGGAGGAGATGGCCGCGGCACTGGGCCGGGACAAGGCGGCCGTGGGCGCATCGCGCGCCGCGGTGGACCTGGGCTGGTACCCGCCCAGCCAGCAGGTGGGCCTCACCGGCAAGATCGTGTCCCCGGACCTGTACTTCGCCATCGCGATCTCGGGCGCGAGCCAGCACATGGCCGGCTGCACCGGCTCCAAGGTGCTGGTGGCGATCAACCGGGACGCCGAGGCGAACATCTTCGGCTTCGCGAAGTACGGCATCATCGGCGACTACAAGACGGTGGTCCCGGCGATCATCGCCGAGTTGAAGAAGTAGCGTGAACGTGCGAGCGTACGGCTCGCGTGGATGCAGACCCGGACATAACCAGTGCGGGCGGGTACCCCCGCCCGCACTGTACTTTTCACCGTTTACGCGTACGGCAAGGTTTGTTGCGTCTCGCGCCCCACGGAAATACAATCACACTCTCCGCAAAAACTGGGAGCACGTATGACCGTAATCGGCCTTGCCGGGGGCATCGCCTCAGGGAAGTCGACTGCCGCCGAACACCTCCGGGGACTCGGCGCAACGCTCATTGATGCGGACCGAGTCGGGCACCGCTCCTACGAGCCGGGCACGCCAGGGTTCGAAAAGGTCGTGAACGCCTTTGGCCACGAGATCGTGGGCAAGGACGGCATCATCGACCGGCGCATCCTGGGCGGCAAGGTATTCGGCAACCCCGCAAAGCAGGAACGCCTGCAGAACATTGTCTGGCCGGAGATCCGCCGCCTCATCTCGGATGAACTGCGGGAACTCAAGCGCCGCGACAACGACCAGATCATCGTCATCGAAGCCGCCGTCCTCATCGAGGCGGGGTGGACGGATCTGTGCGATAAGATCTGGGTGGTCACCACCACGCAGCCGATCGCACTCGCCCGGCTCATGTCCCGCAATGCCTTGAGCGAGGACGCGGCGCTCGCTCGCATCCACGCCCAGGCCGGGACGCGCGAGCGCGCATTGGCGATCGCGAACGTGAAGATCGACAACTCCGGCACCGAGGATCAGTTGCAGCAGCGGCTGGATCGCGCGTGGAGGACGCTGACGAACCGCCTGGCGGACGAGCGCGGCGTGAAGCGCCCGACGCGCCTTCCCGTGAGGCCCGCCGCGAAGCCTGCCGGGAAGAAGGCTGGTAAGTCCGCTGCGAAGCCCGCTGCGAGGGCCGCCTCCAAGACCGCCTCGAAGCCCGCGCCGAAGGCAGTGACCCGGCCGGCTGCGAAGCCCGCGCCCGCGAAGCCCGCCGCGAAGTCTGCTCCGGCGAAGGCAGCCGCGAAGCCCGTCCCGAAAGCGGCGGTGAAGCCCGCAACGAAGCCCGCAACGACGCCGCCGTCAGCGCCCGCCGCGAAGAAGCCCGCCGCGAAGGCCGTGGCGAAGAGCCCGGCGCGCGTCGCCGCCTCCGCGAAGACGCCCCCGCGTGCGTCCACGAAGGCTGCGGCCAAGCCCGCAGTGAAGGCGGCGGCCAGATCCGCAGCGAAGCCCGCCGGTGCGCGTCGACGTTAGACGGGCCGAGGGACGCGGGCCCAGTGCGCGGTAGCGCGTTAACCTGAGCGAACACAGTGGTACTGCCCGCCGCCAGGCGCGGCGCAGGGTGGGGGATGGCATTGGCGACTGAGAAGGCCGGATTCAAGCAGATCGCCGTCGAGGACTTCCGCATCACGGAAGAGCCCTACTACCTCCCCATCGGGGACGAGGTGCAGCTCTTCGAGACGGCGTACCGCGAGAAGGTGCCGATCCTCCTGAAGGGCCCCACCGGCGCCGGCAAGACCCGCTTCGTGGAGTACATGTCCTGGCGTCTCCACAACCGCGACGGCCGCGGTCACGAGGAGGGCGTCCCGCTGATCACCGTCGCCTGTCACGAGGACCTCACCGCCTCCGACCTCGTAGGCCGGTACCTCCTCGAAGGCGACGAGACGCGCTGGATCGACGGGCCGATCGCGCGCGCGGTGAAGAACGGCGCGATCTGCTACCTGGACGAGATCGTGGAGGCCCGCAAGGACACCACCGTCCTCATCCACCCGCTGACGGACTACCGCCGCCTGCTGCCGCTGGAGAAGCGCGGCGAGCTGCTGGAGGCCGCGGACGGCTTCCTGCTGGTCATGTCCTACAACCCGGGCTACCAGTCCGCGCTGAAGGATCTGAAGCACTCCACCCGCCAGCGCTTCATCGCCATCGAGTTCGACTACCCGCCGCGTGAGCAGGAAGCCCTGATCATCGCGAAGGAGTCCGGCGTCTCCGAGGCGATTGCGAATGACCTGGCCAAGCTGGCCGAGAAGGTGCGCAACCTGAAGGAGCACGGCCTGGGCGAGGGCGTGTCCACGCGCCTGCTGGTCTACGCGGGCAAGCTTATCCAGGACGGCATCACGCCGCGTCGTGCCTGCCAGGTCTCCGTCGTCTGGGCGCTCACCGACGACCTTGAGGTGCAGCGCTCTATCGAGGAAGTTGTGTCCTCGATCTTCGAGTAGCCGCGCCGGGTCCGCCCCGCGCACTCGACAACGAACGTCTGGGGAGTGCGATGAGCCGCGCGACCGATCTTTCGCTTCGCTACGGCACCGAGCTGAAGGGCTACGGAGCGTCGCTGCCCGATGATTTCTTGACCGCGGCGACCGCGCTGGAGCCGCGCCTCCCTGCGGAGGCGCTGGACGCGTGGGCGCAGGCGGGCATCGAACTGGCCGCCTCCTCGCTGCGCGCGTGGGAGGCGGCGGCGGAGTACTTCCGCGCCAGCCCCGCCGTGGCCGAGCGCCTGGGCTTCGAGGGCATGCGCGAGTGGTCGCGGATCGCCGCCGACCTCTCGCAGCGCTCCTCGCTCATGGCCGCCGCGTTCCTGAAGGCGACGCCGGAGGTGCTGGAGAGCCTCCGCCCGGACGAGCTGGAGGCGTGGGCGCAGCAGGGCGACCGGCTCTGCCGCGGCAACTGGAAGTCCATCGCGCTGTCCTCCCTGTACTTCCAGGTCAGCGCCGGTCTGCTGCACAACGTCTCGCTGGAGGCGCTCGGCCGCATCGTGGACATCGTCGACTCGCTGACGGAGCGGTCGTACGAGTTGGCGACCACCTGCCTGGAGAGCGCGCCCTCGATCTTCGCGTCGCTGCCGGTGCCGGACCGGGAGCCGTTCCTGCGCTTCGCCCGCGCCGTCACCCGCGCCTCCTGGGCGGACATCCGCCTCTACTTCGAGCGCGGCCCCAAGCTGATCGAGGGCATCGCGCCACCGGAGCGCGCGCGCTACCTGGATCTCTCCGCTCGCGTCACCGCGGAGGTCGGGCGGCAGGGCTTCCCGCTGTTCTCCGACGCGGCGACTGCGCTGGGCACGATGCCGATCGAGACGCACGCGACGCTCCTCGGCTTCGCGGAGCGGCTCTCCGTGGGCAGCCCTGTGGCCGCCATGGAGTACGTGAAGTCCGCGCCCTTCGTGAGCAGCCGCCTGAACCCCGCGCAGTTGGCGAAGTGGGCTGAGGCCGGCGCGAGCATCCTGAACGAGGAGCGCAACCCGGAGGGCGCAGAGGCCTACTTCCGCCTGGAGTCCGCCCGCGCGGAGGACATGCTGGCGCTGCTGTCCGCGCGCGTCGAGCTGTCGAACGTGAACCAGCTCCTCCGCATGTACGCGCAGGCGCTCTCCGGCGAGGCCGTCGCCGTGCAGTCCGCCGAATCGCTCGTCGACCGCAACATCGGCTGGGTCACCGAGTCCGGCGCGACCACCGAGGGCAACGCGATCTACCTCCCGCCCTACGTCGCGACGTTCGAGGACCAGGAAGCCAACTTCCAGGTCTACAAAGTCTTCACCACGCATCAGACCGGCCGCATGGAATTCGGCTCGTTCCTGTACGAGTTCGGCCGTGACGGCGTCCACGCCCCCGGCACCGCCGGCCGCCGCGAGTTGCAGGCGGAGGAAGACCGCGTGAACCGTGCCGCGGAGAGCGGCACGCCCATGAAGGAGTACATCGCGCCGGTCACGCCGATGCAGCGCTACTTCAACATGTTCGATGACCGCTCGCTGATCCTCGGGCTCTTCACCATCGCCGAGGACACGCGCATCGACGCGCAGACCGGGCGCGAGTACGGCGGCATCCGCCGCTGGCTGCGCGTGCTGCAGGAGCACGAGGCGCACCACCGTCCGCCGGTGGAGCTGATGGGCCTGCGCCAGGCGTACATGGAGAACCTGCTGCGCTCCTCGCTCGGCGCGCCGGAGACCATGCGCTGGCCGCAGTCGCTCAACGAGTACCTGCGCCGCGGCATCGCCGCGCTGAAGGTCGTGGAGCTCGAGGCCGCCACCGTGCAGGACTCCGCGGAGGTCGCGCAGGCGATCTACGACATCGCCGTCGCGATCCCGAACGTCCCGGAGGCGTACGCGGACGGCAAGTTCGACGCCGTCTCGGAGGACATGTACTCGATCGCCCCCGGCATGCCCGGCGAGGGCGAGGGCGCACCGAGCAACATGCCCGGCGGCGAGGAGATGGAGTTCGAGAACCCCCCGCAGCCGGAGTTCCGCGGCGACTTCAAGCCGGAGCTCGTGCAGCTCATGTCCAAGCTCAAGGCGCAGAAGGACGGCGAGGACGGCCCGACCGCCCCGCTCACCAAGGAACAGCTGATGGAGCTGCTCCAGAACTCCGCCGAGATCTCCCTGGGCGAGTGGACCGAGGGCGACCTGGACGCCAGCCTCGGCGCGTTCCTCGAGAACATCGAGCAGGAGGCGGCGAAGCCGGCGGGCGACCAGAAGCAGAGCGATCAGGCGGACGGCGGCGACACCCCGGACGGCGGCAAGGGCGACGGCGGTGAGAGCGACCTGAAGCCGGAGATCGACTGGTTCTACTACGACGAGTGGGACTTCCGCGCCTCGGACTACCGCCCCCGCTGGACCCGCGTCGGCGAACGCTTCTCCGAGGAGGGCGACGGCGAGTTCTACCAGGAGACCCTGCGCAAGTACCACGGCCTGGTCATGGAGACGCGCCGCCAGTTCGAGATGATGCGGCCGGAGTCCTTCAAGAAGATCAAGCGCCTGGAAGACGGCGACGAACTGGACCTCGACCTCGCGATCGAGTTCTACGTCGACAAGCGCGCGGGCGTGGGCCCCCAGGCGCGCATCTACAACCGGCGCAACA
>JAQCJS010000039.1 GCA_027592975.1 Chloroflexota bacterium | reverse complement strand
CCCGGAGCGCCGCGAGGGCGGCGGGGGCGCGTCCGATGCGGGCGAGCCCACGCTGCCTCGACAGGTTCGGGGTGTTTGGGCTCCGCCCTCGCACTCCCCCGGGACGGCGCGCGGCTCCGCCCCCGCCCTCGGACGTCTCGGCCCCGCGGGCTGCAGCGGCCCAGCTCGTGTGGAGGTCTGGCCCCCTCTCCCGCGAATCGGGAGAGAGTGGGGGTGCGGGCGGCTCCCCCGTCCGGCCCCCTCTCCCCGTTCGGGGAGAGGGTTGGGGTGAGCGTTTCCCAGGCGCGCGTGCCGCAGGCGGGGGCTGGGGTGAGGGCGTTCCCCCAGGCGCGTGTGCGCCGCGGTGCCTATGTCTGCGGGCCGCCCTCGAACTTCGGCGGGCGCGCTTGCAGCGAGGCGAGCACGGCGCGGTCGGTCTCGAAAGCGATCACATCGTCCGGTGGCAGGGCGTCCAGCGGGAAGAAGCGCGCGGCCACCACGTCGTCCGCGGCGCATAGCGTCCCGCCGAGACGTCGTGCGAGGAACCAGACCCCCACGGAGTGCCGCTGGGTGTCGTGGAAGAAATTGGAGCGCACGTCGTACACGCGGCCGACCTCGATTGTCAGGCCGGTCTCCTCGAGGATCTCGCGGACCAGCGCATCGCGGATGTCCTCGTCGTATTCGACGAAGCCGCCCGGAATATCCCACAACCCCGCGCGCTCGCTGCCGCCGCGCTTCGTGAGGAGCACGGCGCCGTCCTCGATGATGATCGCGGCGACTCCTGCGTTGGGGTTCTGCCAGAAGACGAAGCGGCACGCGGAGCAGACCAGCCGCTCACGCCCCGCGCGCACCTCCCGACCGAAGGGCGCGCCGCACTTCGGACAGAAGGTGTAGCGGTCGTTGCCGCTGGGATGCGCCTCGTACGCGCCATCGCTCATGAGCGGATGGTACGCGCGGCCGGTCGCCGCCGCCCGCCTTGCATCCCGCGGACGTGGCGAGGGCCCCGGCAACGGGGCCCTCGCCGTCGAACTCGCAGCGTAGGGCGCCGCGTTACTCCGGCTCGGCGACGTAGGAGGTCACGCCGGCCAGTTCCGCCTTCATGTCGGCCGTCGAGAAGACCGAGGAGGTCTCCCCGTAGACGAGCTCCTGGCGCTCGAAGTCGAATATGAACGGCAGGAGCATGGACTCCGGCATCGCGATCTCCGCGATCGGCGTCGGCCGCTCCACGGTCACGCGGGCGCGCGCCGGGATCAGCTTGCCGATGATCACGTTCTCCTTCAGGCCGTGCAGCCGGTCGGTCTTGCCCGACATCGCCGCCTCGGTCAGCACGCGCGTCGTCTCCTGGAAGGAGGCGGCGGCGAGGAAGGAGTCCGTGGAGAGCGACGCCTTCGTCACACCCAGCAGGACGGGGGACACCGTCGGCGGCGTCTTGCCCTCGGCCAGCAGGATGGTCCGCAGCGCGTCGTACTCGTAGCGCTCCAGCAGATCGTCCGGCAGCAGCTCGGTGTCGCCCGGCTCTTCGACGCGCAGCTTGCGCATCATCTGCCGGACGATGACCTCGATGTGCCGGTCGTTGATATTCACGCCCTGCGAGCGGTAGACCTTCTGCACCTCGTCCGTGAGGTAGAGCTGCACGGCCTCCGGGCCCAGGATGGCCAGGACGTCCTGCGGGTTCAGTGAACCCTCGGTCATCTGCTCGCCGGCCTTGACGTACTCGCCACCCTCCACGCGGAGGCGGCTGCTCGCCGAGACCGGGTACTCGCGGCGGTCGACGAACTCGCCGGAGACGCGGATGGAGGTCGGGCGGCGGCGGCGGCCGCGGCGCACGAACTCCACCTTGCCGTTGGCGGTCGACTTCAGCGGCACCATGGGGACGTCCGACTCCACGTCCTCCGCCGGGATGGCGAGGACCTGGTCCACGGAGACTTCCGAGCCGTCCTCCACCTGGATCTCGTAGCCCTCGGGCAGCTCGAACTCCTCGGTGGTGGTGCGGGTGGAGGTGACGTTCAGGATGCGCTGGTCGCCGGTGCGCGAAAGCGTCACCACGCCGTCGATCTCCGAGATGATCGCGAGGCCCTTCGGCACGCGCGCCTCGAAGATCTCCTCGACACGCGGCAGACCGGACGTGATGTCCAGGCTGGACACGGCGCCGCCGGTGTGGAACGTACGCATGGTGAGCTGCGTGCCCGGCTCGCCGATGGACTGGGCGGCGATGATGCCAATGGCGACACCGTCCTCCACCAGCCGCCCGTTGGCCAGCGACGTGCCGTAGCAGAGCTGGCAGATGCCGCGCTGCGTCAGGCAGGTGAGCGCGGAGCGCACGAAGGCCTCCGTCACGCCGGCCGCGGTCACGCGCAGCGCGATCGGCTCCGTGATCTCCTGGTTCGCCTCCACCAGCACCTCGCCGGTGCTCGGGTCAACGATCGAGGCGGCGGCCCAGCGGCCGGTGAGCCGCTCCGCCATGGTGGCCAGCAACGTCTCGTTCGCGCGATCGCGCACCCAGATCCCGGGGATCACCGCGTCATCGTCGCCCACGCAGGAGCCCAGCTGGACCACCACGTCCTGGGAAACATCGATCATGCGGCGGGTCAGGTAACCGGAGTCCGCCGTTCGGAGCGCCGTGTCGGCCAGACCCTTACGAGCGCCGTGCGTGGAGATGAAGTACTCCAGCACGGACAGACCCTCCCGGAAGGAGGAGCGGATCGGCAGCTCGATGATGCGGCCGCTGGGGTCGCTCATCAGGCCACGCATCGCGCCCATCTGGCGGATCTGCGCGATGTTTCCCTTCGCACCGGAGTTGGACATCATGGCCAGCGCGCCGGTGGGCCGGAGGCTGGTGTAGAGCGCCTCCTGCATCTGGTTCGTGGTCTCAGTCCAGATGTTGATCGCAGCCTGGTACTTCTCGTCATCGGTGACGAGGCCCATCTGGTACTGCTCTTCCATCTCGTCGATGCGCGCGTCGGCACGCGCGATCAGCGCGGGCTTCTCCTTCGGCACCACGATGTCGCTCACGGCGATCGTCGTGCCGGACTGCGTCGCGTACCGGAAGCCAATGTCCTTGATCGCGTCGACCAGGATCACCGTGACTTCCTGCCCAAGCTCACGGTGCGTGGTGGAGACCAGCTCACGCAGCCGCTTCTTGTCCATGGTCACGTTCTGGAAGCCCAACTCCAGCGGCACGATCTCGTTGAAGAGCACGCGCCCGACCGTGGTCTCAACGAAGTCGCCGGCGGGCAGGCGGTAGCGGATCTGCTCGTGGATCGCCGCGTTGCCCGTGTGGTACGCCATCTGCACGGACATGAAGTCGCCGTAGGCCTTCCGGCGCACGTCCGGCTGCTCACCGAAGCGGTCGAAGGTCATGTAGTAGCAGCCCAGGACCATGTCCAGGGTGGGTGCCACCACCGGCTCCCCGTCCGAGGGCGAGAGCAGGTTCTTGGTGGACAGCATCACCTGCCGCGCCTCCGCCACTGCCTCGTAGGACAGCGGCACGTGCACGGCCATCTGGTCGCCGTCGAAGTCGGCGTTGTAGGCGAAGCAGACCAGCGGGTGCAGGCGGATGGCGGAGCCTTCCACCAGCACCGGCTCGAAGGCCTGGATGCCCAGGCGGTGCAGCGTGGGGGCGCGGTTGAGCAGGACCGGGCGATCCTTGATCACCTGCTCCAGCACGTCCCACACCTCGGGCTGGGCGCGCTCAACAATGCGCTTCGCGCTCTTGATGTTGTGCGCCAGGCCCTGGCGCACCAGCGTGTGCATGACGAAGGGCTTGAACAGCTCCAGCGCCATCTTCTTCGGCAGGCCGCACTGGTGGAGCCGCAGCTGCGGGCCCACGATGATCACGGAACGGCCGGAGTAGTCCACGCGCTTGCCCAGCAGGTTCTGGCGGAAGCGCCCCTGCTTGCCCTTCAGCAGGTCAGAGAGCGACTTCAGCTTGTGGTTGCCGGAGCCAGCGACCGCGCGGCCGCGGCGGCCGTTGTCGATCAGCGAGTCCACGGCCTCCTGCAACATCCGCTTCTCGTTGCGGATGATGATCTCAGGCGCGCCCAGGTTCAGCAGCCGCTTCAGGCGGTTGTTGCGGTTGATCACGCGGCGGTAGAGGTCGTTCAGGTCGGAGGTCGCGAAGCGGCCGCCCTCCAGCTGCACCATGGGGCGCAGGTCGGGCGGGAGCACCGGCAGCTCCGTGATGATCATCCACTCCGGGCGGTTGCCTGACTTGCGGAGCGCCTCCACCACGCGCAGCCGCTTCGTCGCCTTCTTGCGACGCTGGCCGCTGGTCGTGGCGACCTCGCCCTGCAGGCGCACGGAGAGGGTCTCCAGGTTCATGCGCTCCAGGATGGAGAGCACGGACTCCGCGCCCATGCCGGCCTTGAACACCAGCCCGAAGCGCTCCTCGTACTCGCGGTACTCCGCGTCGGTGAGGACGTTCAGCGCGTCCGCCTCGATCGGATCCTTGAGGCGATCGAGCCACTTCTTCTGGGCGGCGTACTCATCGTTCACGGCGGCGCGGATCGCGGACTGCTGCTTGCGCAGCGGCTCCAGCTCCTTGAACGTCGCGTCGCGCTTCTGCTGGCTGGCGGCCTCCGCCATCAGCTGGACGTCCGCCTTCTTCCCGGCGATCGAGTCCTCCACGGACTGCACCGTGGCACGCGTGGCGTCCTGCAGGCTCTTGATCGTCTCGCGAGAGATCACGTCGCCGCGGGCGGCCACGGTCTCGTCGCGGAAGGCCAGCTTGCCGCGGAGCTTCTCCTCCATGCGGCCCTGGAGATTCTTCTCCAGCTCGCGCGCCTCCGTCATGACAGCGTCGATCTCCGACGCCAGTTCCTTGTCGGCCTCTTCCAGCTGCTGGACCTTGCGCGACTCGATCTCGTTCAGCTCGTGCGCCAGCATCTGCTCGCGCAGCGTGATGCGGTGACCCACGTCACCCTCGCGGCGCGAGACCTCCAGGTCGATCTCCTCCATCAGGAGTTCCAGCGCGTGCAGCCGCGCGTCCGGGTTGACCTCCGTCACCACGTACTGCGCGAAGTAGATCACGCGCTCCAGGGTGCGAGGCGCGATGTCCAGCAGCAGGCCCAGGCGGCTGGGCACGCCCTTGGCGAACCAGATGTGCGTGACGGGCGCGGCCAGGCTGATGTGGCCCATGCGCTCGCGGCGGACCTTGGAGCGCGCCACTTCCACGCCGCACTTGTCGCAGACGATGCCCTTATAGCGGACACGCTTGTACTTGCCGCAGTGGCACTCGAAGTCCTTCTGCGGGCCGAAGATCTTCTCGCAGAACAAGCCGTCCTTTTCAGGCTTGAGCGTGCGGTAGTTGATCGTCTCCGGCTTGGTGACCTCGCCGTAGGACCACGATCGGATCTGCGCCGCCGAAGCAAGCGACAGACGGATGGCGTTGAAGTCGTTGACCTCGAGCATTAGTCGTCATCTCCCATCTCACGTCCGGAGAGGTTGATACCCAGCCGCGGGACGTTGTCGTTGTAGTCGTCCCCGAAGCCCACCTCTTGCTGGTCGTCGTTCAGGATCTCCACGCTCAGGCCGAGTGACTGGAGCTCCTTGACCAGAACCTTGAAGGACTCCGGCACGCCGGGCTCCATGGTGTTCTCGCCCTTGACGATCGCCTCGTAGGTCTTCACGCGACCGACCACGTCGTCGGACTTCACGGTGAGCATCTCCTGCAGGATGTGGGCGGCGCCGTACGCCTCCAGTGCCCACACCTCCATCTCACCGAAGCGCTGACCACCGAACTGCGCCTTCCCGCCCAGCGGCTGCTGGGTGATGAGCGAGTACGGGCCCGTGGAGCGGGCGTGGATCTTGTCGTCCACCAGGTGGATCAGCTTCAGCATGTACATGTAGCCAACCGTCACTGGCTGGTCGAAGGGCTCGCCCGTGCGGCCGTCGTACAGCGTCTGCTTGCCCCAGATCGGCGGCGCCACGTTGGTGCGGTCCGCCGTCTCCTGGATGCGAGCCTCGAACGTCTCTTCCGGGAGGTTGCGGGCGTTCGTCTCGCCCAGCCCCTCCATCCACAGCGCCAGCGCCGCGCGCCGCGCGGTGCCCGGGGCGCCGCTGCGCAGCACTTCATCCGCGTTGAAGCCGCCCTCCGTCAGGTAGTGCTCCATCGCGGCCACGTCCACGCGCTGGCCGATCTCCGTGTCGCGCGTGTCCAGCGCGCGCTGCGTCTCCACCGCGTTCGACTGGATCGCGATCCACGCACGACCCAGCGCGTCCTCGATGTCGAAGTCGGAGGCACCGTCGAACACCGGCGTCACCGCGCGCCACCCCAGGGTGGAGGCGGCCCAGCCCAGGTGCACTTCCAGCACCTGGCCGACGTTCATGCGGGACGGCACGCCGATCGGGTTCAGGACGATCTCCATCGGGCGGCCGTCCGCCAGGTAGGGCATGTCCTCGATCGGCATGATGCGGGAGACCACGCCCTTGTTGCCGTGGCGGCCGGCCATCTTGTCGCCCTCGGTGATCTTGCGCTTCTGCGCGAGCGACACGCGGACCATCATGTTCACGTCCGCGGGGAGCTCGTCGTCGTTCTCACGACGGAACACCTTCACGTCGATCACCTTGCCGCGCTCGCCGTGCGGGACGCGGAGCGAGGTGTCCTTCACCTCGCGCGCCTTCTCGCCGAAGATCGCGCGCAGCAACTTCTCCTCCGGCGTCAACTCCGTCTCGCCCTTCGGCGTGATCTTGCCGGCCAGGATGTCGCCTTCGCGCACCTCCGCGCCGATGCGGATGATGCCTTCCTCGTCCAGGTCGCGGAGCGCCTCGTCACCCACGTTCGGGATGTCGCGCGTGATCTCCTCCGGGCCCAGCTTCGTGTCGCGGGCCTCCACCTCGTACTTCTCGATGTGAATGGAGGTGAACTTGTCGTCCTTCACCACCGACTCCGAGAGGATGATCGCGTCCTCGAAGTTCAGGCCCTCCCAGGACATGAACCCCACCAGCACGGACTGGCCCAGCGCCAGCTCCCCGTCCTGCGTGCAGGAGGAGTCGACCAGCGGCTGCCCCTTCTTGAAGCGGTCGCCGCGCGCCACGATCGGACGCTGGTTGATGCACGTGCCCTGGTTGGAGCGCACGAACTTCAGCAGCGGGTGCCGCTCCTCGCGGCCCGAGGCGTACCGCACGACGATGAAGTCCGCGGTGGCGGAGACGACTTCGCCGTCCTCCTCCGCGTTGATCACCTGCCCGGAGTCCTGCGCCGCCGCACCCTCGATGCCGGTGCCGACCAGCGGCGCCTCCGGCCGGATCAGCGGCACGGCCTGGCGCTGCATGTTCGCGCCCATCAGCGCGCGGTTCGCGTCGTCGTGCTCCAGGAACGGGATCATCGCCGCGGCCACCGAGACGATCTGTCGCGGCGACACGTCGATGTAGTCGATGTCGACCGGGTTCGACAGCAGCAGCTTGTCGCCCCAGCGCACCTCGATGCGGTTGGCGGTCAGGTTGCCGAAGTCGTCCGTCGCCGTGCTCGCCTGCGCGATGCGGAAGTTCTCTTCCTCATGCGCGTCCAGGTACTGGACTTCGGGCGAGGGGAAGGGGACCAGCGCGATCATGTCGGTCGCGGCGTTCGCCAGCGTCCGCGCGCCCGCCTCGTCGATCATCGTGCGCTCGGCCATGATGACCTTGCCCGCGGCGTCCAGGATGTCCTGCGAGACGATGCGGTTGAACAGCGCCGCGGCGTTGCCCTTCGGCAGCTCGTGCACGATCGGCCGGTACGGCGTCTCGATGAAGCCGAAGTCGTTGACCACGCCGTAGGTCGCCAACGACCCGATCAGACCGATGTTCGGACCCTCGGGCGTCTCGATCGGGCAGATGCGGCCGTAGTGGCTGTGGTGCACGTCACGCACATCGAAGCCAGCCCGGTCACGGGACAGACCGCCCGGTCCCAGGGCGGACAGCTTGCGCTTGTGCGCGATCTCCGCCAGCGGGTTGATCTGATCCATGAACTGGGAGAGCTGGCTGCCGC
>JAQCJS010000038.1 GCA_027592975.1 Chloroflexota bacterium | reverse complement strand
TCGCGGCGGCGGCGGTCGTGTTGCCGATGCCCATCTCGCCCGCGGCGATGATGTCCGCGCCCTCGGCGCCGCCCGCCACGTCACGCTCCCGGCTGACGAGCGCGATCCCCTCTGCCACGGCGCGCGCGGCCATCGCGCGGGTCATTGCGCGCTCGCGGGTCATGTCGCGCGTGCCGGGGGCCAGGCGCAGGCGGAGCAGTCGGGGATCCTCGGGCGTCTCGCCGGCGACCCCTGCGTCCACGACGAGAACCCGCGCCCCGGCGTGGGCGGCGAGGACGTTCACCGCAGCGCCGCCGGCCAGGAAGTTGGCGACCATCTGCGCCGTTACCTCGGCCGGGTAGGCGGAGACGCCCTGCGCGGCGACGCCGTGGTCGCCGGCGGCCACCACGATCAGCCGGCGATCCAGGCGCGGCCGGGCCTGCCCGGTGATCCCCGCGATCCGCGTGGCCAGGCGCTCCAGGCTCCCGAGCGCTCCCGGGGGCTTGGTCAGGTCGTTCTGCCGGCGGTCGGCCTCCGCAGCGGCGCGCTCATCCGGCACGCCGATCGCGGCGACGGTCTGGGCGATCAGCGCGTCAGGGTCGGTGACCGGCATGGAACCTCGGCAGATCGCGCGCGGCGTGACGTCGCACCGAGTGTACCCGCCGCGCCGCGTGCCGTCGGCGGTACGCTCACGCCGGTGAACGACTACTACCAGCAGGCTCCCGAGCTGTACGATGAGACCGCGCGCGGCATCCCGGGGGACGTGGCCTTCTACCGCGACCTGGCCGTCGCCTCCGGCGGGCCGGTAGTGGAGCTGGGCGTCGGCACCGGGCGCATCGCCATCCCGACCGCCGCCGCGGGCGTCGAGGTGATCGGGATCGACACGTCGCCGGAGATGCTGGTGGTCGCGCGGGCACGCGCGGAGGCAGCTGGCATCGCCTCGCGGCTGCGACTGGTACAGGGGGACATGCGCTCGTTCACCGTGGAGCAGCCCGTCCCGCTGGTCACGATCCCGTTTCGCGCTTTCCTCCATAACCTCCATGACGCCGATCAGGAGGCCACGCTGGCCGCGTGCCACCGGGCACTGCAGCCGGGAGGCCGGCTGGCGCTCAACGTCTTCAACCCGGACCTCGGCATCATCGCGCGGTGGGCGGGGCGCTCCGCGCACCACTACGAGCCGTTCGACGCGGCTGGCCGGGTGCAGGCGCACCACGACTTCGGGCCGGCGCGCACGGTGACCTCGCGCCTCCGCTGGCGGGAGGTCACCGTGCGGCGGCGGGGGACGCTAACCCTCCGCTACGTGCGCCGCGAGGAGATGGAGGCGCTCCTGATCCGGGCGGGGTTCACGGTGGAGGCGTTGTACGGCGACTGCCAGGGCGGAGCGTTCGCGGAGGCGTCCACAGAACTGGTCTGGCTGGCGAAACGGTAAACAGCGGGTATTGATAGGTGTTTGCGGTGCCGATAGTGGAAGAAATGATGGATCGGCCAGGGTTGACAGGCTCTTAACCCACAGTATGCTCTTGTCGTCACAATCACGAACCCCTCACACATGTGATGGTGATTGGTGACAACGGCCAAATCTCCGTGGAGACGGAGACCGGGGGACCCAACGACTGGGGTGAATCCTTCCACCGGGAAGGACGGGCGATTCTGAACCAGCCCGAACCCGACAGCTAACCTCGGCGGCTAACTGGCTCAGCCCTCACCGGCGGGATGCCGACTGTACGGAAGACATCCAAAGGAGGGTGGCAGTGCTGAATAGTGCTCCCCCAAAGAACTGCCCGCGTTGTCGCGGCCTCATGATCATCGAAGACGACTGGTACGGGAAGTTCGGCACGTGCGTTGCCTGCGGCTACGTTCACGAGAACGAGCGCTGCAACCCGGAAGACCTGGTGGAGGAAGAGCGACTTGCCGCTGGCAAGCAGCGCCGCCGCCAGCCGTCCCACGGTAAGCTCCGCCTGTAGGCCGGTGCTCGCAGTAGCGAGCCGCGTCCTCCCACCCACCGCTTGCATCGTCCGGGACGCCCTCACAAGGGGCGTCCCGCCGCGCATTGCGCGCGCATATACTGCCGTTGTTCCACGCGGGGCGCCCGCCGCGGCGGATCAGCGCAAGCGTGCAGAGTAGAGGCTCCCATGTCGTTCGTCCGCGTCACGTATGTCGTTCCTCGTGATGGTCAGGTGGAGCGCGTCCGCGATCAGCTCAAGAAGCTGTCGGACTACTACGCCACCCAGCCCGGCTACATCGAGGGCTACCTCCTCAACCCGCACCCCATGGCGAACCCGCCGGCGATGGGCCGCTTCGGCGTCTGGGAGAGCGACAAGGTCGCCGAGGATGCCGCGCAGACTCAGCACGCGATGGCGCCTCGCGCCGAGTTGCTCCGCCTGATCGACGAGGACTCCCACCTGGAGCTCACGTTCGAGGGCGACCGGGACGCGAACGCGAAGTAGCAGCACCGCCCGGTCCGTCAGCGAAACCCCGACCTCGCGCCCCGGTGGACGCGAGGTCGAGGGTGGCGGCACCCGAGGTTGCGGGGGGCTACTCCTACGATTCACGGGTTTCTCCTCATAGGGAACGCAGGGCGCCGCCCGTAACCTCGGCTCGTGCCCTGAGACGAGAAGGAAGATGGCGCTCCCAGGGCGGGGCGCAACGGAGGACCGCGATGCAGGTCAAGACGAATCTCATGGGTGTGGAGGAAGTGCTGGAGGTCAGCGAGCAGCAGATCTTCGCCTTCGAGCCCGGCCTCGGCGGCTTCGAGTCGCTGCGGCGCTACGCGCTCATCGGCGAGGCGGACTCGCCCATCGAGTGGCTCCAGTCGCTGGAGGATCCGGATGTCTCCTTCGCGCTGCTGGAGCCGTTCCTCTTTCGCCCCGACTACCTCTTCGAACTCCCCGACCGGGATGCGGAGGCGATCGGGATGCAGGAGCCATCCGATGCGCTGGTGCGCTGCATCCTGACGCTGAACGAGGACGCGGAGAAGATCACCGCGAACCTGTTGGCGCCGCTTGTCCTCTGCCGCCGGACGCACCTGGCCCGGCAGGTGATCCTGCAGGACGCGGAGCTGGAGCTGCGCGCCCGCGTCTTCGAGGGCCTCGATCACGCTGCCTCGGACGAGGGGCCCCCGGCCATGGCCGCGACGGCGTAGCCCCTGCGGATCGCCCCGGTCCCTGCCGACAATCGAGCGAGGGACCTCGGCCCCGACGTGTTGCGCGCGCTGGCAGGGAGGTCGCCGTGCTCATTCTCACCCGCAAGGCGGAGCAAGGCATCGTTATCGACGGCAACGTGATCGTCCGCGTGCTGTCCGTGGATGGCGAGCGCGTGAAGATCGGCGTGGAGGCCCCCCGCTCCATCGCCGTCCTGCGCGAGGAACTCCTGACGGAGGTCGCGGACGCCAACCAGGCCGCGGCGGCCCGCCCGGGGGACCGCCCGGCCCTCCCCGCACGCCTTCGCACCCTCGACCGGCAGGTGAGTTAGCCCGGCCGGCGCCGGATCGGCCGGCAGGGGCCGCGAAGTCGCACACTTTGTTTACACTTGGATCGCGGATCGTGAATCGGCACGCGGCATCCTTCTTCTCAGGAAGGGGCCGCGCCCGCACGACGAGGTTCGTGAATCAAGCAAGTGGTGGGAGCGGTTGCGAACCTCGGCGCGGAAGTCTTCGGACTGACACGCGGGTCGGCCCCGACCTGAACCTCCCCACCCCCACCTGACGGCGGCGCCCCCTATGCCCGCGAAAATCCTGGTCGCCGACGACGAACCCAACATCGTCAAGCTCCTGCGCCTCTATCTGCGCGAGGAGGGCTACGAGATCATCGCCGCTCGCAACGGCCGCGAGGCCCTGGATCGCTTCCGCACCGAGTCGCCCGATCTGGTTCTCCTCGACCTGATGATGCCCGAGCTCGGCGGCTTCGAGGTCTGCACAGAAATCCGCCGGGAATCGGATGTGCCCGTGATCATGCTCACCGCACGCACAGACGACGTCGACAAGATCGTCGGCCTCGAAATGGGCGCGGACGACTACATCACCAAGCCGTTCAACCCGCGCGAGGTCGTCGCGCGGGTGAAGGCGAACCTGCGCCGCCGCGACTGGGACAAGAACGGACCGGAGGAGCCGGGCGAGCGCGCGGCCGTGACCATCGCCGACCTGACGCTCGATCCCTCCAGCCGCGACGTCATGGTCGCCGGCGAGCGCGTCCGGCTGCGCCAGCGCGAGTTCGATCTGCTGGAGGCGTTCATGCGCCACCCCAACGTCGCCATGGACCGCGAGCGTCTGCTCTCCATCGTGTGGGGCGAGGACTTCTACGGTGACGCCCGCACGATCGATGTGCACGTCGCCTGGTTGCGTGACAAGCTGAAGCAGGCGCGACCCAAGATCGAAACGGTGTGGGGCGTGGGATACAAGCTCGTCCCGGGCACGGACACGCACTAGCGACATGCTGAGGAGCTTCAAGTCCCGCCTCCTGGCGGGCCTCGCCATCGTCATCGCGCTGAGCCTCTTCCTCTCGGCGTCGGCCTTCGTGCTGCTGCTCCGGCAGGAGCAGACGGAGGCGGCCCAGCAGCGCATCGGCGTCCTTGTCGGGCCGCTCACCGAAGGCGCGCGCAACATGGAGCTGCGTGGCTGGACGCCGGAGACCATGCGTGAGGTGCTCCGCGAGATCGGCCGGGACTACGGCCTCCGCATCCTGCTGGTGGACCAGTCGCAGAAGGTCGTGCTGGACACGGATCCGCGCCAGTCGCTGCTGGGCGACCAGCTCTCGCTACAGGACGCCCAGCCGTTCCATGGCAATCCGCGCATCCAGGCCTTCCGCACACAGCGCTTCATCGGCCACGGCGAAGACCTCTACTTCTTCACCGCCGCGGAGCAGCCGCGTCGAGGCGTCATGGACGCCCCCACCGGCGTCTCGCACAGCCTGGTGGTGGTGGTGCCCGCGGCGGACGTGACGGCGGCGTGGTGGCGGCTGATGCGCCCGCTGGCGCTCGCGGGCCTGGGTGCCGGCGTGGTGGCGGTCATCTTCGCCTCGCTCTTCGCTTCCCGCATCACGAACCCGATCGCGCAGGTCACCCGCGCCTCCCAGGCGATGGCCCGCGGCGATCTGAGCCAGCGCATCGACGTGGACGGCGACGACGAGGTCGGCCGTCTGGCCCAGGCGTTCAACGACATGTCGGATCAGGTCAGCCGCAGCAACCGCGCCATGCGCGACCTGCTCGCCAACGTCTCGCACGAGCTGCGCACCCCGCTCACCTCCATCCAGGGGTTCTCTCAGGCGCTCATGGACGGCCTCCCCGGCGACCCGAAGGAGGTCGGCGCCGTGATCAACGAGGAGGCCGATCGCATCCGCCTGCTGGTGGACGACCTGCTCTACCTCTCCGAGATCGAGTCCGGCGCGCTCCACCTCGACCTCGACCGCGTCGACATCGACGCGGTGATCGAGGGGTCGGTGCTCCGGTTCCGCTTCCCGGCGGGGGAGGCGCAGGTGTCGCTGCGCACGGCGCTGGCGGGCGACACGATCCGCGCGGACGGCCGCCGGTTGGAGCAGGTCCTCGCCAACCTCATCGACAACGCGATCCGCTTCGCGCCCACCGGGAGCGAGGTGCTCCTGACGTCGCGTCGCGTCGCCAGCGGCGTGCTGGTCGAGGTTCACAACGGCGGTGATCCGATCCCGCCGGAGCAGGTGGAGCGCGTCTTCGACCGCTTCTACCAGGTGGACACCGCGCGCACGCGAGGCCGCCACCGCGGGCTGGGCCTCTCGATCGTGCAGGAGCTGGTGCTCGCGCACGCCGGCACCGTCTCCATCGAGTCCAACGCGGAGGCGGGGACGACTGTCTCCGTCTTCCTGCCCACCCGCGGCCCCAGCGCCGCCACCCCGCGTGGCGAGGCGACGCGGCTCGATTCGACCACGGACCCGTCCGGCGGCCCGTCCGCCGCCCCGCCTTCCCCGGCGGAGGAGGGCGTATGAACTACGTGCAGCGCAACCTGCTCCCGCTGATCCTGGGGATGCTCGCGGTCGTGGCGATCATCATCGGCGTCGGGTCGCTGATCGTGCAGACGGGGGACGGCAGCGCCGACGAGCAGTTGGAGCGCGAGGCCGGGCGGCGTGGGAACGGCGCCATGCACGCCGGGAACCCCACCCTCGCGGCGCAGCTCGATGCCGAGCTGCGCGTGACCGAGGTGGTCGCGGACGGCCCCGGCGGAGCCGCGGGCCTGCGCACGGGCGACCGGATCGTCGCGGTCAACGACCAGGACGTGACCACGATGGACGAAGCCCGTACGCGCCTCGCCGCCGTGCCGCCGAGCGCGGAGTTCACCCTCAGCGTGAATCGGGAGGGTGCGCGCGTGGATCTGAAGGTCCACAAGGCGCCCGCGATGGCCGGCCTGGGCGGTCTGCTCCAGCGCCTGACGGAGCGTGCGCCGCAGCTGGGCCGTGGCGACGGCCGATCCGGCGCCGAGGCGCCATCTCCGTCGCCCACGGGCACGCCGGCGGCGCCCACCCAGGGACCGGTCCTCGGCGTCTCGCTGCAGCCCGTGCCGGGTGGGCTGAAGGTGCTCACTGTCATGACGAGCAGCCCCGCGGCCAGCGCCGGCCTCGTCCCCGACGACGTCATCGTCTCCGCGAACGGGCGCGCCTCCAGCAGCGTGGACGGGCTACAGGTGATCCTGCGGGACGCCGGCCACGGTGCGTCCGTGGCACTGTCCGTGAAGCGCGGTGATCAGCAGATCACGCTCACCGCGACCCTCGGCCCTCGCACCTAGCCATCGCGAGGTGCACACGGGTGCGCACTGCTAGGCGCGCTGGCCCCAGCGCATGATCCAGTACTCGTACGCGTCCTGCAGCGCCAGCCAGGACGCCTCGATCACATCGGTCGAGGCACCCACGGTGCGCCAGCGGTGGAGGCCGTCCGTGGACTCCACCAGCACGCGCACGGCGGCGTCCGCGCCGGCGTTGGAGTTGATGATGCGCACCTTGTAGTCGGACAGGTGGACATCGGCGATGCCGGGGAACACCTCGGTCAGCGCCTTGCGCACGCCGGCGTCCAGCGCGGAGACGGGGCCGTTGCCGTCCGCGGCGACCTGCGCCAGGTGCTCGCCCACGCGCACCTTCACCATCGCCTCCGCCTGCATCTCGTTGCGGTCGCCGGGGCCGACGAGATGGCGGCGGCGCTCCACGATCAGGAAGTCCTCCAGCGCGAACGGCGAGGCGTACCCGTTCAGGCTGCGCCGCACCAGCAGCTCGAACGAGGCCTCGGCGCTCTCGTACGCGGCACCCAGCGCCTCGCGCTGCTTCACTTGCTCCAGCGCATGCGCCGCCTGCGCGTCCGTCAGCTCCAGCTCCACGCCCTGCTCGCGCAGCTTCTCCACGATGTTGCGACGGCCGGAGAACTCCGAGACCAGCACGCGCTCCGTGTTGCCCACGCGCAGCGGATCCACGTGCGTGTAGGAGCCGGGCGACTTCGTGATCGCGGCGACGTGGAGGCCGGCCTTGTGCGCGAACGCGCCGCTGCCCACGTACGGCTGCTGTGGATCCGGCAGCAGATTGGCGATCTCCTGCGCGAAGTGCGCGGTCTCCGTGAGCCGCCGCAGCTGCTCGTCCGTGATCACCTTGATGCCCATCTTGAGTTGCAGGTTCGCGATCACGGAGACGATGTTCGCGTTGCCGGTGCGCTCGCCCCAGCCGTTCAGGCACGCCTGCACCTGCGTCGCGCCCTCCTGCACCGCGAGGATCGTGTTCGCCACCGCCATGTCGGTGTCGTTGTGACAGTGGATGCCGATGCGGCACCCCACCACCTCGCGCGCCGCGCGCACCGCTGCGACGATCTCGTCCGGCATCGCGCCGCCGTTGGTGTCGCACAGCGTCACGGTGCTCGCGCCCGCGCGTTCCGCCGCGCGCAGCGAGTCGAGGGCGTACGCGGGATCCAGCCGGAAGCCGTCGAAGAAGTGCTCCGCGTCGAAGACCACCTCGCGCCCCTGCGTGACCAGGTACTGCACGGAGTCGCGGATCATCGCGAGGTTCTCTTCCTCGGTCGTGCCCAGCACCTCGCGCGCCTGCACGGACGACGACTTGCCGACCAGTGTCACCACCGGCGTCTGTGCGTTCAGCACGGCGAGGATCGCCGCGTCCGTCGCCGCATCCCCCCC
>JAQCJS010000037.1 GCA_027592975.1 Chloroflexota bacterium | reverse complement strand
GAGACGCGATCGAACTGGATGTACTTGCCGTGGTGCGTCACCTCGCCGCTGCCGGTCCACAGCGCACGGAGCGCCTCCAGCACGTCGTCCGACCAGGCGCCGCGCCGATCGTGGCGCGCACCGACGACGGCGAACTCGTCCCCGGTGCAGATAATATCCACGCCCAGGATCGCACGGCCGCCGCTCAGCAGGTCCAGGTTGGCGACGTGGTGCGCCAGCAGCACCGGGTGCCGGTACGGCAGCACGATCACCGTGGTGCCCAGGTCGACCCGCTTCGTCTGAGCGGCCAGGTAGGACAGCGTGATCAGCGCATCGAAGTACGGCTCCGGGTAGCGCGGCGCGACGCTGGGCGTGATGGCGACGTGGTCGGAGATGAAGATGCCGTGGTAGCCGATCCCCTCCACCACCTGCCCCCAGCGGCCGATGGACTCCGCCGAGACGCCCGGCCCGAAGTTCAACAGGTTGACCCCGAATCTCATGACGCCTCCACTCCGGCTCCGGCTTCCCGGGGCAGCATACCCACTGATGCGCCTCGATCTGGATGAAATCATCCCGAAATGTCGCTGCGGGAGACTACGATGCGATCACCCAGTCACGGGGCCTACCCGCGGGGATGGAGACGGTGGTGGCGGTGCCCGGCGATCTGCTGCGCGACTACCCGCATCTGCTCGGGCCGGACGAGATGTTCGAGCGAGACGGGAGTGTCCGCCGGAAGTACGCCTCTCTCGCCGCGCGACTCGCGCGGTGGACGCCCGCGGACTTCCTCGCGAGGCAGGCCGCGGCCGACCTGGATCAGCTCAACGGCGGCGTGACCTTCACCGTCTACCAGGACGAGGCAGGCACGGAGCGCATCTTCCCGTTCTCCCTGATCCCGCGCGTGATCGACCCGGACGAGTGGGCGATCCTCGAAGCCGGGCTGGTGCAGCGCGTCGCCGCGCTCAACCGCTTCCTTGCCGACATCTACACCGATCAGCGCTGCGTGACCGACGGCGTCGTGCCGCTGGATGTCCTTGGCCAGTCCGAGGGGTTCAACCTCCGCGCGATGGGCTTCGTGCCGCCACTGGGCGTGTACGCGCACATCGCAGGGATCGACCTCATCCGCGACCGGGAGGGCGTCTACCGCGTGCTGGAGGACAACCTGCGGACGCCGTCCGGGGTGTCGTACGTGCTGGAGAACCGCCGCACGATGCTCAACGCGGTGCCGGACCTGTTCCCCGCGGGCAACGTGGCGCCGGTGGACGACTACCCGGACCGGCTGCTGGAGATGCTGGTGGCGGTGCGGCCGGACGGGATCACCGCGGAGGATACGCGCGCGGTCATCCTGACGCCCGGTTCGCAGAACTCCGCCTACTTCGAGCACTCCTTCCTCGCCCGCCAGATGGGCATCGAGTTGGTGGAGGGGCGCGATCTGATCGTCCACGACCAGCGGGTGTACCTGCGGGCGACCACGGGGCTGGAGCGCGTCCACGTCATCTACCGCCGCGTGGACGACGACTTCCTGGATCCGGTCGCGTTCCGCGCGGACTCGGTGCTGGGCGTCGCGGGTCTGGTGGACGCCTACCGCAGCGGACAGGTCACGATCGTGAACGCCGTCGGGAACGGGATCGCGGACGACAAGGTGGTCTACCGCTTCATCCCGGACGTGATCCGCTACTTCCTGGGCGAAGAGCCGATCATCCCGAACGTGGACACCTGGGTCGGATCGCAGCCCGAGGATCTCGCCCACATGATCGAGCACCTCGGCGACCTGGTGGTGAAGCCCGCGAACGGCTCCGGCGGCTACGGCATCGTCATCGGCCCGCAGTCCACGGCCGCGGAGATCGAGGCTGCGCGTGATCGCGTGCGCCGCAACCCCGCCGGCTACATCGCGCAGCCGCTGCAGGAGTTCAGCACGATCCCCTCGTTCAACGGCACGCGGCTGGAGCCGCGGCGCGCGGATCTGCGCCCGTTCGTCATCACTGGATCGTCCTCGTGGGTGCTTCCGGGCGGGCTGACCCGCGTCGCCTCCGACCCGCGCTCATACATCGTCAACTCGTCGCAGGGCGGCGGCAGCAAGGACACCTGGGTGCTGCGCCACGGCTGGGAGGTCTAAGGATGCTCAGCCGCGTCGCGGAGAACCTCTACTGGCTCGGGCGCTACCTGGAGCGCGCGGAGAACATAGCGCGCATCGCGGCCGTGAACTACAAGGCCTCGGTCGAAGAGCACACCGCCGAGGAGACCGACGCGATGCTCTGGGACGCGGTGGTCCGCGCGATCGGCACGCAGGGGGCGTACGCGGAGGCACATGCGCGGACGCCGGATCTGGCCCCGGGGCAGTGGCTGATCTTCGCGCACGACAACGCCGGTTCGCTCCGCTCCACCATCGCCCGCGCGCGCGGCCTGGCCCGTGAGTTGCGTGAGCACGTCTCGCGCGAGGTGTTCGAGGAGATCAACCTGCTCTACCTCGCTTCCAGCGAGGCCGATCCGCGGCGTGGCCTGCGGCCCTACACCGCCAGCGTGCAACGCGGCGTCGCCGCCACCTTCGGCCTGTACGACAACACCGTGCTGTTCGACGAGGGTCGGGAGTGGTTCCGCTGCGGCATGTTGATCGAGCGCGCGGACATGACCAGCCGCATCATCGATGCGAAGTACTACATGCTGCTGCCCTCGCTCGCGGACGTGGACGGCCCGCTGGATCGCTACCGCTGGCTGGCGATCCTGCGCTCCGCCAGCGCGCACGAGGCGTTCCGGAAGCGCTACCGCGGGTCGATCCGGGGGCAGCGCGTGGCGGAGCTGCTGATCCTGGATGCCTCGTTCCCGCGCAGCCTGCGGTTCTGCGTGAGCGCGCTGGGGCGCCACTTCGGCCTCGCGACCTCGGGCGCGCCGCGGATGCACAGCCTGCCGGTGACGCGGGAGCTGGCGATGCTGGATCTGGATCTGGGCTCCACGGGGATCGGGGAGATCATGCGCTCCGGCCTGCACGAGTTCCTGGGAGAGTTCCAGGGACGTATCAATCACGTCCACAACTCCACCATGAACGACATCCTGCGCGTCCTTCCCGCGTCCATGCCGTAAGGTCACAGCGTGCGCTACCGCATCCACTGGGAAACGACCTACTCGTACGAGACCGCGGTGCGCTCGCTGCACACGGAGCTCCGGTTGCTGCCGGCCGACCGCGCGGGCCAGCGCCTGATCGAGGGCGCACTGCACCTGACCCCGCCCGCGCGACCGTTCGCCCTGGGCGACGCCTGGGGGAACCGCTACCACCACGTGGACTTCGCCGCGCCGGTGGAGGAGTTGACCGTGGAGATGACGGCAGAGGTAGAGACCGCGGATGCGCCGGTCGCCGAGCCGCCCCTCGCGCCGTTGCTCCTACGCCTGCTCACCCAGCCCACACTGCGCAGCCCGCAGGATCCGCGCATCACCGCGCTCGCGGAGGGCGTCCCGGGCACACCATTGGAGATCGCGCGCACCGTCTCCGATCGCATCGGTGAGCGCTCCGTGTTCGAGGTGGGCTCCACGGATGTCAGGACCACCGCGCTCGATTTCTTGGATCACGGCCGCGGCGTCTGTCAGGACTTCACGCACCTCCTGGTCGCAGCCATGCGCTCCCGCGGGATCCCGGCGCGCTACGTGAGCGGCTACCTCGGCCCCGCGGAGGGCGAGGAGGTGGGCGAGGCGAGCCACGCGTGGGCGCAGGTGCTGGACGGCGACACGTGGTACGGCATTGACCCCGCCAACCGCTGCGACCAGGACGGCCGCTACATCGTCACCGCGATCGGGCGCGACTACGACGACGTGCCGCCAATGCGCGGCGGGTTCCACGGCGCGGCCGCGCAGGAGTGGAGCACCACCGTCCGCGTCCGCACCACCCAGCCACAGCAGTAGCCACAGCAGCAGGGGGCAGCCCGCCGGGCGCGGCGAACTCGGGCGACCGGGCACGGTGAGGGGTGGCGGTGAGGGTGGGGATGCCGCCGGGAACCGATTGCAAAGGGTTCTAGAAAAACCCCCGGCCCCCGGCGACTCTTGGAGGCTACGCGGTTTCCTTGCTACGTGCCGGACACGCGTGCGTCGCGCGCTACACGCGCACCTCGCGGACCGCCGGGCTCACCTCCAGCGGCGCGCCCGTGAGCGCGGCGATCTCCTCCGGCGCGTAGCCCGGTGCCGTCTCCTCCAGCACGAAGCGCCCGTTGCGGACGGCGATCACGGCGATGTCCGTCACGATCAGCGTCACCCCGCGGGGCGAGGTCACCGGGAGCGTGCAGCGATCTAGCAGCCGCGGCTGACCGTCCCGCGTGGTGTGCTCCATCGCCAGCCAGATCTGCTTCGCCCGCGCCACCAGATCCATCGCGCCGCCGATGCCGCCCAGGTGGTCGTACGGCGCGTTGTTGAGCCGCCAGTTCGCGAACGACCCGTCCGCCGCCGCCTCGTACGAGCCCAGCACGGTGACGTCGATGCGCCCGCTGCGGATCAGCCCGAACGAGTCCGCGTGATGCACGAAGGTCGCGCCCGGCACCAGCATGACGGGCTGCCCGCCCGCGTTCACCACGTCCGGATCCGCCTCGTCCGGCCCGGCGAGCCCGCTGTACCCGATGACGCCGTTCTCCGAGGTGAACACGACACCGCGATCCTGCTGCACGAAGTTCGAGGCGAGCGTGGGGATGCCGATGCCCAGGTTCACCAGCCAACCGGACTGCAGCCGCTGCGCGATCACCGCCGCCATGTCCTCGCGCGTGAGCCGCCGCTTGCCCGTGCCCGCCTCGGCGCGCTCGGGTGCGCTCACGGCGACCGCCGGCCGATCGAGGCGCAGCACGTCGTCCGGGCCGATCTGCACCAGGCGCTCCACTACCACGCCGGGCGTGTGGATCTGATCCGGCGGCAGCGTCCCGGCGGGAACGATCGGCTCCTCTACCTCCACGATCGTGTGCGTGGCGGCCATCGCGGCGATCGGGTTGTAGTTGCGGCCCGCGTGCCGGAAGACCAGGTTCCCGGCGGTGTCTGCCTTCCACGCGCGGATCAGCGCGTAGTCCGGCCGGATCGCGTGCTCCAGCGTGTACATCTGCCCGCCGAACTCGCGGTGCTCCTTGCCCTCCGCCAGCAGCGTGCCCACGCCGGCCGGGGTGTAGAACGCGGGGATGCCCGCACCACCCGCGCGGATGCGCTCCGCCAGCGTGCCCTGCGGGACCAGCTCCGCCTCCACCAGCCCCTCGCGGATCATCTGCTCCGGCTTCGAGGCGCGCGAGGGATGCGTGGATGCCGTGAACGACGAGATGATTTTGCGCACGCGCCCCGCCTCGATGAGGTCGCCGAGGCCCTTCACGCGCGCATCGCCCGCGCTCCCCGCGCCGTTCGACACAGCGACCAGATCCTTCGCGCCCTGGTGGTAGAGCGCGGTCACCAGGTTGAGCGGCGCGCCGGTGCCGCCGAACCCGGGGATCATGATCGTCGCGCCGTCCGGGATGTCCTCGACGGCCTCGGCCATCGAGGCGCAGATCGTCGGTCCAGCCATGGGGCACCTCCTAGGGCTTCGCGCCGCCGGAGGCTATCACACACGCGATGGCGGGCGGCAGGCGGTGCCGCCATCCTATGATCCGCCGGCCCCGTCCGCCCGATCACCCCGTGAGGTTGCCATGCCCCGCCCACAGTTCGGCGTCTTCTCGCTCCTCTCCGTGCCCGACGTGCGCGACGAGGTGGCGCTGGTCCAGGGCGAGTTGGAGATCAACGTCGCCGCCGAGGCCGCCGGGTTCGACTCGGTCTGGCTCGCTGAGCACAGCGGATCGCGGTACGGGCTGATCGCCTCGCCGCAGGTGATGGCCGCCGCGATCGCCGCACGCACCTCCCGCATCCGCATCGGCACGGGCGTCAGCGTGCTGCCGCTGCACCACCCGCTCCGCCTCGCGAACGACTTCGCGATGATCGACGTGCTGTCGAACGGGCGGCTCGACTACGGCATCGGCCGCGGCTACAGCGCGGACGAGTACGCCTCGTACGGCCTCGACGTCGCGGAGAACCGGGAGCGCTTCGATGAGGCGCTGGAGGTCATCACGCGCGCGTGGACGCAGGAGTCATTCTCCTACGACGGCAAGTACTACGTGATCCCGCAGGTGCAGTCCGTCCCCAGCGTGATCCAGCGGCCGCACCCGCCGCTCTACATCGCGGCTGGCAGCGCCAGCACCGTGGAGTGGGCGGGCGCGCACCTCGTGCGGATGCTGTCGTCATCCGGCAGCGCCGCCAACATCCGCAAGAAGTGGGACGCCTACCGCGAGGCGGGCCGCGCGGCAGGGCATCGCGAGGAGGCCGTGGAGGCCGCGCTCGCGCAGTCGTGGGTGGTGAAGCACATCCACGTCGCCGAGGACGACGCGACCGCCGTCGCTGAGGCCGGGCCGCCGTTCATCTGGTACTTCAACCTGCTCGCGAACCGCCGCATGTTCGACGGGCCGAACAACACGCCGCCCCTCGAATGGTGGCAGGAGCACGGCGCGTGCTACTTCGGCAGCCCGGAGACCGTCGCCGGCCAGCTCCGCGCGTGGCACGAGGCAAGCGGCGCGACGAACACGCTCTGCTGGATGAACACCGGCGGCATGCCAACCGACCGCGTGCTGCGATCCGTGCGGCTCTTCGGCGAGCAGGTGATCCCCCGCCTGCGCGACTAGCCCCCGCCTCCCGTCGCCGCGCTCAGGGCGCGAGCCGCAGATCCATGTCGCGGTGCTCGATCCCCGCATCCAGGAAGACCGGCCCCCGCGCGACGTAGCCGAGGCCCGCGTAGAAGCCGATCGCGTGCGTCTGCGCGGCGAGCGTGACGCCGGCGAAGCCGCGCGCCCGCGCCTCCTCGTGGAGCGCCGCCATCACCTCGCGCCCGTACCCGCGACCTCGATGCTCCGCGAGCACCGCCACGCGCCCGATGTGCGGGTAGCCGCCGTCGTGCGTCTCCAGCAGCAGCCGCGCGGTGGCGATCGGCACGCCGTCCAGCCGGCCCAGGACGTGCACCACGCCCTCCGCGAAGGGAGTGTCGAAGCCGTCGACCTCCTCCTCGATCGGCACCTGCTGTTCTTCGACGAAGACGCGCGTCCGCACGGCGAGCGCAGCCGCCAGATCCGCCGCCGTCTCCACGCGATCGATGTGGAACGCCATGCCGCCTCCCGTCATCGCATCAACACATCAACGCGCCGCCGCCGCGCCGCGCCATCCGAGGATCGTGCACCCGACGCCGACCACGACCACGAGCGCGGCGAGCCGGAACGTCTCGCGGAACGCCTCCACCGGCATCGGCCCCGCCGCGGCGAGGTGTGCCTCCTGGCGCGCGGCGAAGATCGCGGAGAACAGCGCCACGGACAGCACCACGCCCATGCTTCGTCCAAGGTTGAGCGCACCGGACGCCGTGCCGGAGCGCTCGCCCGGGACGCTATTGAACACCAGCGTCCACGCGGCGGTCGCCATCGCGCCCTGCCCGGCGCCTGCCAGCACCAGCGGCAGCGCCGCGGCCGCCAGCCCGCTGTCCGCGGGCAGGCCCGCGATCCACATGAGCGCCACCGCGATCGAGGCGCCTGCCGCGGTCATTACGCGCGCGGGGTGTACGCGGTCGCAGACGCGCCCGGCGAGCGGACTGGAGATCGCCATCGCCAGCCCCTGCACGCCGAACAGCACGCCCAGCGAGCGAGCGCCGTGGCCCAGCACATCCGCCACGAAGAACGGAAAGATGAAGTAGATCGTGAACGCCCCCAGCGTGACCAGGAACAGCGCGCCCACAGCGACGGCGAACGGCCGGCGTCGGAACAGCGCGAGGTCGAGGATCGGCCATGAGGCGCGACGCTCCACCCACACGAACGCACCCGCGCTGCCCGCCGCGATCACGAGCAGCCCGGCCGGAAGCACTCCGCCCGCCCCCGCCACCAGGTTGAGGCCCAGCAGCAGCGATCCGAGCGCGACGACGAGCACGAGCGCGCCCGCCAGGTCAAAGCGCCAGTCGCTCGTCACGCCCGGGACGCCGGCGGCGATCCGCCGGCCGCGCAGCACCAGCAGCGCGAGCGCGAACGCGACGAGGAGGAACGGCAGGCGCGCCAGGAAGATGGAGGGCCACCCGTAGGCCTGCACCAGCAGCCCGCCGGCGAACCCGGAGGCCACCATGCCCACCGCCTGCGCGCTCGCCGTCGCCCCCA
>JAQCJS010000036.1 GCA_027592975.1 Chloroflexota bacterium | reverse complement strand
GCTCGCCGGTGCTCGCCGGGCAGACGCTGGCGATGGTGTTCGAGAAGCCCTCGCTGCGGACGCGCACCTCGTTCGACATGGCGATGCACCGGCTGGGCGGGCGCGCGCTCTACCTCTCGCCGCGCGAGGTCCAGATGGGGGAGCGCGAGCCGGTGAAGGACGTGGCGCGGGTGCTCGCCCGGATGGTGCAGGGCATCGCCGCGCGCACCTACGCGCACGACACCGTCCTGGAACTGGCCCGCTACGCGGATGTGCCCGTGGTGAACGCGCTGTCGGATGACGAGCACCCATGCCAGGCGCTGGCGGATCTCCTGACGCTGCGCGAGCGCTTCGGCGCGCTGCGCGGGCTCAGGCTCGCCTACGTCGGTGACGGCAACAACGTGGCGCGGTCGCTCGCCTACGCCTCGGTGCTGTCCGGGGTGGATCTGGTGATCGCGGCGCCCGAGGGCTACGAGCTGCCCGACGAGACGATCGCGGTCGCGCGCGCGCTGGCCGGCACCGGCAGCGTGACGCAGGTGCGCGACCCGTACGAGGCTGTCCGTGGCGCGACCGCTGTCTACGCGGACGTGTGGGCCTCCATGGGCCAGGAGGCCGAGGCCGCCCAGCGCGCCGAAGACTTCGCCGGCTACCAGATCGACATGGCGCTGCTGTCCGCGGCGCCGCCGGATGCGATCGTGATGCACGACCTCCCCGCGCACCGCGGGGAGGAGATCAGCGACGAGGCGATCGAGTCGCCGAACTCCGTGGTCTTCGAGCAGGCGGAGAACCGGATGCACGCTCAGCAGGCGGTGCTGGCCAGCATCCTCGGGCGCTCCTGACCTATAGTTCGGACGAGAGTTCGGACGAGGGCGGATCGCTCCGTCCGCTGACGAGACCCGTGGCCACCACCGGCGGGCGAGAGTAAGGACGCGCGGTGCCCGAGATCCCGGCTGTCCTGCGCGATGTGCTGGTGCGCTTCGATGCCTCGGCGGCCGTCGACATCCTGATCGTGTCAGGGTCGATCTACTGGATGCTGTTGCTGGTGCGCGGCACCGCGGCGATGACCGTGCTCCGTGGCGTCGGACTGGTGCTCGTCGGCGCGCTGGTGCTGAGCCAGGTGTTCGACCTGCGGATGATCAACTGGATCCTTCGCAACTCCGTGACCGGTCTGCTGGTGGGCATGGTGATCATCTTCCAGCCCGAGTTGCGCCGCGCCCTGGAGCGTCTGGGCCGCACCGGCCTGCGCTCCGTCCTGCACCGGCGCGAGCACGAAGGCTCGATCAACCTGGTGGTGCGCGCGGCGATGCAGATGGCGCGCGAGAGCACGGGGGCGCTGATCGTGCTGGAGCGTGAGACGGGGCTGCAGGACGTGATCGAGACCGGCATCCGACTGGACGGCGCGCTCTCCGTGGAACTGCTGCAGAGCCTGTTCATCGAACGTTCGCCCATGCACGACGGCGCGGTGATCGTGCGGGGCGACCGCGTGGTGGCCGCCGGATGCACGCTCCCGCTGTCGGAGGCGCCGCTCCCCGCGGAGTATGGGATGCGCCACCGCTCCGCCGTGGGGCTGACCGAGCGCACGGACGCCGTGGTCATCGTCTGCTCGGAGGAGCGCGGCGACGTCTCGCTCTGCTCCAACGGGCGCATGGTGCCGGACCTGGACGAGACGCGCCTGCTTCGCCAGTTGCACCGCCTGTTCGACATCGAGTTCGTGGAGCGCGAAGCGGCCGCGGCCGGTGAGCGGCGCGCCTCGTGACGACCGGGCGCGGCGACGGCGGCCGGACCGAGGCGCTGGAGCTGGCGACCGAGGTATACCGGCGTGCGCGAGGCGCGGTGCGGCGCACCCCCGGGCTGCTTGCGGTCTCGCTCGTGCTCGGGATCTCGCTCTGGGTGTTCGTCGCGGACACGGAGAACCCCACGCTGGTGGACGCCTTCCCGCAGCCGATCACGGTGGAGGCGGTGAACGTGGGTGAGTCGCTGGCGGTGGCGAACCAACTGCCCACGATCACCGCTCGGGTTGCGGCGGCCTCCGACCGGTGGGAGCGGCTGAGCGCGGCAAACTTCCGCGCCTTCGTGGACCTCAACGGCTTCGGGGCGCGCTCGCAGGAGGTGCCGCTGCAGGTGGAGGTGGTGGACGTCAGCGGGGTGCGGGTGGTGGACACCAGCCCGCGCGTGATCACGGTCAACCTGGAGAACCAGTTGACGAACAAGGTGCCGGTGACCACGCGCGCCGTGGGCCAGCTGCCGATCGGCTATGAACTCGGGCCGATGATGCCGCAGGTGAGCATTGTCTCCGTGCGCGGGGCGGAGTCGCTGGTCGCGCTGGTGTCGGAGGCGGTCGCCGAGATCAACGTCACCGGCCTGACCGCGGGGGTCGAGCCGGGCGTGAACCTGAAGCCCGTGGGCGCGGGCGGCGGTGAGATCCGCGGGGTGCGCATTGAGCCGCAGACCGTCAAGGTCGGGGTGCAGGTCATCCAGAGCACCATCGTGCGGACGGTGCCCCTCACGGTGGACGTCACGGGCGTGCCGGACACGGGCTACCGCGTGTCCTCCGTCACCACCTCGCCGGCGACCGTCCAGATCCAGGGTGCGGTGCAGACGATCCAGGCGATCGACCGCATCACGCTGCCGGCGGTCGATGTCGCCGGGGCTCGCGCCGACATCGCCCGGTCGATCGCGATCCCGCTGCCGGCGGGCGTGACCGCGGTCGGCGCGCCCCGCGCCACGGTGACGGTGACGGTCGCACAGGTGGGCGGGGCGCAACGGACGACCTTCGGCATCGCGGCGCAGAACGTGCCGCAGGGCCTCACTGCGCGCTTCGCGACCCCCACGTTGGAGGTGGTCCTGAACGGGCCGATCCCGGCCCTGAACGCGCTGCTGCCGGAGGATGTGCGGGTGACCGTGGACGTGGCCGGACGGGCCGCCGGGACGTACACGCTGCCCGTCCGCGTCCAGCCGCCGGAGGGCATCACAGTCGGTTTCGTGCAGGCGACGACGGTCGAGGTTACGATCAGTGCACCATGACCTCATCTGACCCCTTCTCCACCGGACCGCTCGTTGCCATCGTCGGGCGGCCCAACGTGGGCAAGTCGGCGCTGTTCAACCGGCTGACCTCCGCCAACCGAGCCCTCGTCGAGGATCTCCCCGGCACCACGCGCGACCGCATCTACGGCTCGTTCGACTGGAACGGGAAGCACGTCCGCGTGGTCGACACGGGCGGCCTGGGCGACGATGCCGAGGATCCCTTCGGCCCGCTGATCCGCCGTGGGGTGGAGCAGGCGCTCTCGGAGGCGCAGGCGGTGCTCTTCGTGGTGGATGCCGCCGCCGGCCCGACCGCGGCCGACTACGAGATCGCGGAGATGCTCCGCCGCGCCAACCAGCCCGTGCTGCTGGTGGCGAACAAGACCGACACGCGGGCGGGCCAGCAGAACCTGCTGGAGCTGTACGCCTTGGGCCTGGGCGAGCCCTTCTCGGTCTCTGCGATCCACGGCAAGGGAATCGGCGACCTGATGGACGCCGTGATGGGCATGGTCGCCGGAGCCGACATCCCGGAGCGCGAGGACAAGCGCATCCGCGTCGCCATCGTCGGCCGCCCGAACGTGGGCAAGTCCTCGCTGACGAACTCCATCCTCGGCGAGGATCGCGTGGTGGTGTCCGACCTGCCGGGGACGACGCGCGACCCCATCGACACGCCGTTCGACTTCGAGGGGCACGAGCTGATCCTCGTCGACACGGCCGGCATCCGCCGCAAGGGGAAGATCGAGCGCGGGGTGGAGCGTCACTCCGTGCAGCGCGCGGAGCAGGCGGTCGATCGCGCGGACGTGGTCCTGCTGGTGATCGACCAGACCGAGCCGCTCACCGCGCAGGACACGCACATCGCCGGGTACGCGCTGGAGCGCGGCAAGGGGATCATCCTGGTCGTGAACAAGTGGGACCTGGCGGAGGACCGGAGCCATCGGCAGGAGTTCGCCCAGCAGATCGACTCGCACTACCAGTTCATGTCGTGGGCGCCGATCCAGTTCACCTCCGCTGTCACCGGGGAGGGGATCCGCGACCTCCTGGAGCTGGTCGTCCACGTTTCCGATGTCCGCGAGCACCGCGTGTCCACGTCCGAGCTGAACCGGGTGATCCACCGCGCCATGGCGGAGCACGGCCCCCCCACGGTGCATAGCCAGAAGCTGAAGGTGCTTTACGTCACCCAGGCGGCCATTTCGCCGCCGACCTTCGTGTTCTTCGTGAACAACCCGGCGATCGTTCACTTCTCGTATCAGCGCTTCCTGGAGAATAGAATCCGCGCTGCCTTCGGCTTTGAAGGTACGACCGTGCGCATGGTCTTCCGTGGGCGCACGGAGCGCCAGATCGAGGTGCCGGCGTGAGCGGACGGCCAGCGATCGGACGGCCAGCGATCGGACGACACGCATGAGCGCCTGGGCGGCCGTGGTGGTGGGCGTGGCGGCGGGGTACCTCTTCGGGGGCATCCCGTTCGGCCTCATCGTCGGTCGCCTGGCGGGGGTCGGCGACGTCCGGCAGCGCGGCTCCGGGAAGATCGGCTTCACGAACTCGCTGCGGACCATGGGCTGGAAGTGGGCGCTGATCGTCGTCATCGGCGACATCACGAAGGGCGCCGCGGCCGTCCTGATCGGCCGCATGGTGCTGGATGACCCATGGGCGGCCGCGCTCGCGGGCGTCGCTGCGGTACTCGGTCACATCTTCCCCGTCTACGCGGGCTTCCGGGGTGGTCGAGGCGTCGCGGCGGCGTTCGGCGCGTTCCTCGCCGTATCGCCCCCGGCGGCGCTGGTGGTGGTCGTGTTCTCGATCGCCATCCTTGCGATCTTCCGGTACGCCTCGCTCATGTCGGTGGTTGGCGTGTTCGTGGGCTTCCTCGCCGTGGTCTCGCTCGTGTACCTCGGGCGGCTGGACGCGCCGTACCTCTGGTTCGGGCTGTTCACCATGCTGGCGGTGGAGATCAGCCACGTCGGCAACATCCGCCGCCTGCTCGCGGGCACCGAGCCGAAACTCGGGCAGGGGGGCGGCCAGCGCCCCACCGGCGCGCACTAGCCGCTGTGCCGGACACCTTCGCGCAGGCTGCCGTGGTCGGCGTCACCGCGTGGGGTACCACGCTCGCGGTGCACCTCGCCCGTCGAGGTGCACCGACGCTCCTTGTCGCTCGTACGGAGGCGGAGGCGGAGGCGTTGCGCCGTGACCGCCGCAGTCCGCGACTGGCCGGGGTGGTGTTCCCGGAGCAGCTCGCCGTGGCCACGGCTGAGTCGCTGAGCGCCGCGGACCTCGTCTGCTTCGCAGTGCCCTCGCACACGCTCGCCGCGAACGCCGCGCAGGTGCGGAGCGTGCTGCACGCTGATGCGACCATCCTCAGCGCGACGAAGGGGATCGACCGCGAGACCGGTCGGCGCATGTCGGAGATCCTCGGCGAGGCGCTGCCGGGGCACCCGCTCGCCGTGATCTCCGGTCCGAACCTCTCGCGCGAAGTGATAGAGGGGCTGCCCGGCTCGACGGTCATCGCCACGCGTGACGCCTCGGTTACCGCGCTACGCGCCGCGTTCCACTCGCGCGCGCTCCGCGTGTACACCAGCGAGGACATCGCGGGCGTGGAGTTCGGCGGGGCGCTGAAGAACGTGATCGCGATCGCCGGGGGCATGGTGGATGGCTTCCAGTTCGGCAACAACGCGAAGGCTGCGCTGCTCACCCGCGGACTCGCGGAGATCACCCGTCTTGGCGTGGCGGGCGGTGCGCAGACGATGACGTTCCAGGGGCTCGCCGGCATCGGCGATCTCATCGCAACCTCGTACAGCCCGCTGTCGCGGAACCGGCGGCTCGGCGAGCTGATCGCGGGGGGCGCGACCCTGCAGGACTCGCTCGCGCGCCTGGGCGAGACCGCGGAGGGGGCGACGACGATCCCCGCAGCGCTGCGGCTGGCCGCCCGGCTGGGCGTGGAAATGCCGATCACCTCGGCGCTCGAGCGGGTGCTGTACCAGGGGGCGCATCCGCTGGAGGAAGTGCGCGCGCTCAGGGAGCGCGAGCCACGATCCGAGCACTGACCCGGACGCCTCGATACCCGGCCTTCCGAAATGTCACTGGTAAGATGGGCACGGAGCACGCACATGACGGACGAACCACGCCCCTCGGACGATTCCCTCGATGACGAGGACGATGCGAGGCGCACGCCGGACATTGACCCCGCGCAGGTGGTCGCGGAGATCGCTGCGGGAGCGGCGCTCGACCTCGCGAAGCTGCGGGCGTTATCCGAGCCGAACCGGGAGACGCTGGCGGCGCTGCTGCGCCTGTGGCCCACCATCGAGCCGGCGCGCCGCCGCGAGGTACTGGCGGCGATGCAGCAGCTCGAACAGGACGAGGCGGCGCTGGACCTCCACCGCGTGTCGCTGACGGCGCTGCGCGACCCGGACGCGGCGACGCGGATGCTCGCCGTCCGCGGGCTGCGGGAACAGGATCGCGCTGAGTACATGCGCCTCCTGGCTGCGCAGCTGCGCGACGACCCGGTACCCATGGTGCGCGTGGAGATCGCGAAGGCGCTTGGCAACTATGTGATCGGGCTGGAGTTCGGGCTGCTGGCGGACGACGACGCCGAGACGCTGACCGCCGCCCTCCGCGACGCGGTGGAGGACGTGGAGGAGACGGACGACCTGCGTGGGAGCGCCCTCGAATCGCTCGGTGCCTGGTCCGACGAGTCGACCGCCGAGATGATCAGCGACCTGTACGAGGTGGGCGGCCCGCTGCTGCGGATCGCCGCGATCCGGGCGATGGGGAAGAACGCCTCCGAAGGCTGGCTGGACCTCCTGATCTACCACTTCGACGACGAGGACGCGGATATGCGCGCCGCCGCCGCGGAGGCCGCGGGCCAGTTGCTGATGGACGAGGCGGTGGACCCGCTGGTGATGCTGGCGACCGAGGACAAGGACGACGATGTCCAGGTCGCCGCGATCCGGGCGCTCGGCGAGATCGGGAACGAAGAGGTCGAGCGCATCCTGAACCGCTGGCTGAAGGAGCGCCGCGACTCGCACATCCAGGACGCGATCCGTGAGGCGCTGGCCGAGGTGCAGGTGATCACCGCAGAGATGATGGACGGCCGCGCGCGGCGCCCGCAGTTCGACGACGAGGACGACGTGCTGTGAGTCGTAGCGCCGTCTCCGCGGGGGGCATCGTCTTCCGTCGCGCCGAGGAGGGGGTGGAGATCATCCTCGTCGGCCGCACGGCGGATCGGCTCTGGGCGCTGCCGAAAGGCACGCCCGACCCCGGCGAGACGCTGGAGGAGACGGCCCTGCGCGAGGTGCGCGAGGAGACCGGCCTTGAGGTGCGGATTGTGGACACCGTCGGCCAGGTGGAGTACTGGTACACGGCACCGGATGGCAACCGCCTCCAGAAGACGGTGCACTACTACCTGATGGAGCCGACGGGCGGGGACACGGCCAACCACGACCATGAGTTCGACCTGGTGGAGTGGCGGCACCTGGCCGAGGCGGAGCGGCTCCTGACGCACAAGAACCAGTTGCCGATGCTCCACCGCGCGTGGGAGCAGATCGGTAGGATTCCCGCATGACTGCGACACAACCTCGAACCGTCGGCGAGGGGACGCTGGTTCGCCTGCGCGAGAAGCGGGTGGATGACGCCGAGAATGACTACGCCTGGCGGTGCGACCCGGAGCTGGCCGCGTACGACGCCGCGCGCCCGCTGACCATGCGGTTTGCCTCGTTCGTCTCCACGCTGTCCGAGGAGCTCCAGTACCCGACGCAGCACCGCCGCACGTTCGCGATCGAAGATCGGACGACCGGCAAGCACATTGGCAACGTGATGTACTACGGCTACGACGCCTTCCTGCGGGAGGCGGAGCTGGGGATCACCATCGGCGACCGCGAGTACTGGTCCGACGGCTACGGCCGCGACACCGTCCGCACGATGCTGCGCTACCTGTTCAACGAGCTGCGGCTGCGCCGTGTCTATCTGCACACGCTGACGTGGAACGCACGCGCGCAGGCCTCGTTCACCGCGGCCGGCTTCCACCGCATCCGCGAGACGCGCCGCGCCGGCTACGACTTCGTTTACATGGAGGCGTTCCCCGAGGACCTTGAGGACTACCAGCCGGACGCACGCGAGGCGGAGTAGCCTCGATCCCCCGCCGCGAGAACGTGGAACGGGCCGCCCTCAGGGCGGCCCGTTCGTGTGTCGAGACTGATCGCCCGTTACGAGGCGGC